>DATGQC010000483.1:0-2368 GCA_035304425.1 Advenella sp. | reverse complement strand
GCCATCGTTGACAATAACCCCAACGATCATGGCGACGCGATCCCGGTCTTTGAATCAGGAGCGATATTGCAATATCTGGCCGAAAAAACCGGCAAATTCATGCCGACCGACCTGCGCGCCAGAACCCAGACCCTGGAATGGCTGAACTGGCAAATGGGCGGACTCGGCCCCATGGCTGGCCAGAACCATCACTTTGGACAGTACGCGCCGGAAAAAATAGAGTACGCTATTAACCGCTACGTCAAGGAAACAGGCAGGCTGTATGGTGTACTGGATCGTCGCCTTCAGGATCGCGAATTCATCGTGGGCGACTACTCCATCGCCGATATGGCCTGCTATCCCTGGGTGGTGCCGCATGAGCGACAAATGCAGAATCTGAGCGATTTTCCTAACTTGAAGCGCTGGTTTGACACGATCGCCGCACGTCCGGCAACCGAGCGTGCGTATGCCCTGGTTAACCAGGTCAATCCCGGACAACCACCGAATGACGACGAAGCCAAGAAAATTCTGTTCGGCATCGACACCGACAAGGAATAAGGCCGCCCCGCGTGGCTCGGACCAAGCCCTAAGAATCGACTTGAATGGATCGGTAAGCAATATGTTTATCGCTATGCCATTATTGATATGGCATAGCCTTTATCCCCTGCAGGGGTCATCACACTCGCCGTCCCGCCTGTCATTGCACACACAACCGCAAGCGCTGTTGTACCGGATCCCCTTGCATCTCCCGGTTTGATTCCGGCACGACCGCCATAGAATAACCGGCAGAATGGGTGCCTCGGCGATGATCATTCATGCAACTTACCTTTATCCCCTACTCATACAAGCGGCGGATCGCGGTAACGGTGTACAGGCCCAGCGCCGTCATCAACAGAGAGCCCACCACATGCAAACCAATTTCAAGCAAGGCCCATTGGACCTTCCCCTGGTGCAGCAACATTGTGACTTCAGCCGAAAACGAAGAGAACGTAGTGAGCCCGCCCAGAAAACCGGTCACGATAAGTAATCGCCATTCTGCCGGAAATGAGGGAAAAGCGGCGAATACGCCTAATGCCAGCCCGATCAGATAACCGCCACTCAGATTGGCGACCAGGGTTCCCATTGCTATGGAATGAAATGTATTGTTCAAAGCCAGGCCGAGGGCCCAACGTAATACAGCCCCGCAAGATGCGCCGGCGCTTATCATGACCAGAGAGTGCAGCATGGAGTAACTCCGCGGAGGTTGAATAATATGCGGGCATAAAAATACCTGCGTTTCCAGTGCCTGGCTGCGAACAGCAGGCAAAAGATTGCGCAGGTATCATTATCTGTTCCGAAGAACAGCAGTTCGGGCAACGCCGGGAGGATAGCCATCTCCGCATGACTGGCATAGTAACATGTTGCCGGCACGGCAGACAAGAGTGCGCTTGCGCTGCACTGTTGTCGACATCACAGAAACGAGCGACCGCAGCACGATGGCAGTACCACGGTCGTGTTAACGTCAATCAGGGATAAAGGCCTCGCACCTCACGCGACTCCAGAATTCGGGAGCAGGCCACAATGAAGGCGGCGGTTCGCAAAGTGACCGAGTTGTGCTTGGCCACTTCGGAGACCGCACGATAGGCCTCTCGCATCAGGCGTTCCAGTCTGTGGTTGATTTCATCTTCAGTCCAGAAAAAACTGGAGAAATCCTGAACCCATTCAAAGTAACTGACCGTCACACCACCCGCATTGGCAAGCACATCGGGCACAACGTACACGCCTTTTTCGTTCAGGATATCATCGGCCTCGGGAGTAGTCGGACCGTTGGCGCCTTCCACCACGATTTTCGCGTTGACAAGATTGGCCACACGGGCATCAATCTGGTTTTCCAGCGCGGCGGGAATAAGAAAATCTGTCTGCACCGACCAGAAGTCGTCAACAGCGATTTCCTCGGCGCCGGCAAAACCCTTGATGCCGGCGTGTTTTTCCACGTGCGCCAGCAGTTCGTGCACCTGAATCCCGTTGGTGTTTCTGATGGCGCCGGTATGATCCTGTACTGCAACGACTTTGGCGCCAGCTTCGAAAAAGAGCCGCGCGGCCGTGCCGCCCACATTACCAAACCCCTGCACCGCTACGCGGGCGCCTTCAATAGACAGATTGAGGTCCCGGGCGGCTTCACAGCCGACTACAAACACCCCCCGACCCGTTGCTTCAACGCGCCCCAGACTGCCTCCCAGAGAAATGGGTTTGCCCGTGACCACGCCGGTCGCTGTGGCGCCGACGTTCATCGAGTAAGTGTCCATCATCCACGCCATGGTTTGCGGATTGGTATTGACGTCGGGCGCCGGAATATCCTTGGCAGGGCCAATGATGACACCGATTTCACTGGTATAGCGACGTGTCACTT
>DATGQC010000482.1:0-6024 GCA_035304425.1 Advenella sp. | reverse complement strand
TCTGGCGATTTGTTCCCTGTCAAGACGGGTGTAGTCAGTCATGCTGCGCTCCTGCAAGTACGATATGTTTTACAAAAATGCCTGGCGTCATGACCTGTTCGGGGTGAATGCTGCCCAGTTCAACCACTTTATCGACTTGCGCGATCGTATGTTTGGCGGCAGTACACATGACGGGATTGAAGTTTCGGGCTGCCCAGCGATAGGTCAGGTTGCCCCAGCGATCTCCCAGATGGGCGCGAACCAGCGCAAAATCAGCATGCAGGGGCTCTTCCAGCACATAGCCAACACCGTTGACCACACGTTCTTCCTTGTTCTCTGACACGCGCGTGCCATAGCCAGTAGGTGTAAAAAAAGGACCCAGCCCTGCACCGGCCGCCCGCATCCTTTCGGCCAGCGTGCCCTGCGGCGTGCATTCGAGTTCAATCTGGCCGGCACGATACGCCTGTGCGAACACATCTGATTGCGGAGGGCGGGGGTGAGAGCAGATGATTTTCCGGACCTGGCCATTTTTGATCAGGCGGGCGATGCCCACCTCGCGCGTGCCGGCGTTGTTGCTGATGATCGTTAAATTGCGGGTTCCCAGCTTTGCGAGACTGGCCAGCATTTCAAATGGAATGCCAGCGTCGCCAAAACCGCCCACCATAATGGATGCTCCTTCCGGGATCTGGCTCAATGCCGCTTCGTGTGTGTCTAGAATCTTGTTTATCATCTCATTCCAATGTAGGGCAGAGTGCCCGGCTATTGATCTGTTGGGGGGACCTGGCATCTTTGCGGCTGTCCGCCGGCAGATTTTCGTCTGCAGCCGTGGCGCCAGATCCGATGCCGCCCGTTTCCAGGTTCGTATGCGCTGTTCTGCGGGCGATATCCAGTCATTGTCAAAGCGTCGCTTCGGTACCCAATACCGCTGTCGATTGGCTCGATAGCGTGCCGCCGTTGCCATGGACGACCGCCAGTTGGGCGTCGGCAACCTGGCGCGCATCGCATTGGCCCCGTAGTTGTCTGACGGCCTCGATCAGAATAAAAATCCCGTACATGCCCGGATGCACGCAAGACAGGCCTCCTCCGTTGGTATTGACAGGCAGGCGCCCGCCGGGGGCGATGCCGCCTTTGCTCACAAAATCCCCGCCTTCGCCCTTGCGGCAGAAGCCCAGGTCTTCCATGAACAGAATCGTGTTGATGGTGAACGCGTCATATACTTCGGCCACATCAATCTCCGAAGGCTTGACGCCAGCCATTTCAAATGCAATTTTCCCGGACTGTTTGGCAGCGGTTACGGTCAGATCGTCCATGGACGAAATCTGGCGATTCCACACAGCCGTGGCGTTGCCCAGGACGTAAACGGGTTTCTGCTTGAGCGTTTTGGCCCGGTCCGCGCGCACCAGCACATAGGCGCCGGCGCCATCGCTTACCAGACAGCAGTCGCGGACCGTCAGGGGGTCAGACACCATGCGCGCCGAGAGCACCTGGTCAATTGTCAGCGGATCGCGCATGGACGCCTCCGGATTGAGCCGGGCCCATTGCCGGGCGGCAACGGCCACCTCTGCCAGATGTTCGCGTGTCGTGCCGTACTGATGCATATGCCGGGCGGCGGCCAGGGCATAGGAGCTTAGCGGGCTCAGGGGCTGATAAGGATTTTCGTAAGGTTGAGGATCCATGACCTTGCGCATGTTGCCGATCGCGGCCCGGTTCAGTGTGGAGCTGCGTTGCGTACTGCCGTAACAGACGAGCACGGCATTGCACTGTCCGGAAGCCAACGCCTGCATGGCGGGCATCAGGTGCGCGACAAAGCTGGAGCCGCCCACCATCGTGTTGTCAATAAAAGTCGGCTTGATGCCCAGGTGTTCAATCACCGGCATCACCCACATGGTCGAGGCGACGCTGGCTGTGGCAATGCCGTCGATATCCTGCATGGTCAGGCCGGCATCGCGCACCGCGCGCGTGGCGGCCTGAACCAGAATTTCCATTTCGGTATAGCCCTCTGCCAGACCCAGTCCCGCGTGCCCGACACCGACAATAGCGGTCGCGCCGCGCAGTTTCGCATCGATCATGCTTGCTCTCCTGCAGGGACAAACACCAGCAATGCGCTGTCGTCTGTCTGTTTAATATGGGCGCTGACCGCCAGGCCGATTTTTACCTCATCCGGCGCAATCTGTTCCACCCGGCTCATCATGCGGGGGCCTTCGGCCAGGTCGATCAGGGCCACGTTATAATCGCCGCCTTTTTCCGGTTTGTTGCGAACAACCGTGGTGGAATACACCGTACCCTTGCCTGAGGGTTCATACCACTGCAGATCATCGCTGCCGCAGTGGGGGCAGATCATGCGCGGGTAGAAAATACTGTTGTTGCATTGGGCACAGCGCTGAATGGTAAATACGCCGGCCTGCAACCGGGTGTGGAAATGCTTTTCTGCGCCGGTCTCCAGCGCCTGATTATTCACGGTCATGGGCTATTCCTGTATCGAAAATTGCATATGTCGTACAGTATTGATTCGAGGCCCCCGCTTGGCAATCTGTTTTTCCCGAAGGATAACTTCAGACACACTTAACTCACGTTTTCCCTCAAGCGCCATCAGGCTCAACATGAGGCGAACGGGGGCTTCCGGAATATAGAATTGTCGTTACCGGAAATTTGTAGTGAGATAGCGTCTGAGCCGATTGCTTGCCAATGATTTATTATCGGATTGGTTATGATAACGGGTTTGTTGAAGCCGATAGCCATGCCTGGCTCGGTTTGTTTGGCGTTTTCAGGGGAGTGCAGCTGTGGAAAAAAAAGACTATGAGACGATTTTGTTTGAGTATCGCGACAGTGTGGGATACATCACGCTCAACAGGCCGGACAAACTCAACAGCTTTACGGCGCAAATGCATAGCGAGTTGCGCGATGTTCTGGACTTTCTGGAGTCGCGGGCGGATTTGCGCGGAGTCATCCTGACCGGGGCAGGAAGGGGCTTTTGTGCGGGCCAGGATCTGGGCGAGCGCGAGCCGCTCGCGCCGGGGCAGTTTCGTGATCTGGGCGAGGCGCTGGAGAAAAATTACAAGCCGCTGATTTTGCGAATGCGTGCCTTGCCGGCGCCTATCGTCTGTTTTGTCAATGGCGTGGCGGCGGGAGCAGGAATGAGTCTGGCGCTGGCGTGCGATTTGGTGTTTGCGGTCAAATCAGCCAGGTTTATTCAGGCATTTGCCAAAATCAGCCTCGTACCAGACGCCGGGTCTACCCATTTTCTGCCGCGCCTGATCGGCACCCAGCGCGCCATGGGCGCCGCCATGCTGGCAGAGCCGGTATCTGCCGAACAGGCCGAGCAATGGGGCTTGATCTGGAAGTGCATTGCCGATGATCAGTTGCCTTTGCACATGCAAACCGTCCACACGCAACTGGTCACCGGCGCGACTCGCGCGCTGGCGGCCACCAAACATGCGCTGTACGCGAGCGCCGATAACACCCTGCCTGAACAACTTGAACTGGAAATTGAACTGCAGCGCGAGATGGGAATGAGCGAAGACTATCGCGAAGGCAGCAAAGCTTTTCGGGAAAAGCGCAAGCCGCTATTCCAGGGCCGCTAGTACGCGGGCAGCGGGCACGCGTCTATGGATCGCTGCAGGCTGTGATCCGGTCCGACCGGCTTGCGCGGTTTATTGCCGCACCGGTTGGGCAGGATCTGGCGCCGTATAGGCGTGCATGGTGATCCCTGTTGCGTTTATCGACAGATAGCCCCCGCGAAAAGGCGGGTGATCCCACTCCCAGTCGGGCAAGACCCAGCGGCATCGCTGCGTCCCATGGTCTTCGAATTGATGACATTTGGGTTTGTGGGTATGGCCATGGACTATATGAATCAGCGCGGGATGATCGCGGAATATGTCCGATATCGCCGCATGGGCGACATCCATCAGATACATTGGTTTTGTACCATGCGCATGCATGCTGGTCTTGCGGGCTCGACGCGCGATTGCGCGCCGCACTTGCAACGGGAGGGCCAGAAACAGGCGCCGGACAAATGGATGACGCGACAGTTTACGGAAACGCTGAAAGGACACGTCGTGTGTACACAGTTCGTCGCCGTGGCTGATATGGATGGGGCCGGCATCGGTGTGAAACATGGCTGATTCGGGCAGCAGCGTCGCGCCCAGCAGCCGGGCCAGCTCCGGTCCCATCAGGAAATCCCGATTGCCATGGCCGATGAACAGGGGGATTTTTTTTGCTGTCTCTGCCAGATGCCCGATGGCTTCCTGCAACCATGGCTCGGGATCCTTGAGCGCCGAATCGTCGCCAATCCAGGCGTCAAAAATATCGCCCGCCAGGACGAGCCCGTTGGCATGGGCTGCGGCTTCCGCCAGAAATGCATAGAAAACGCGGCAGGGTTCGGGAACCTGCCGCGCCAGATGGATATCCGAGGCGACCCAGAGCGTTCCGGGCAGCGTAAAATCAGTTTCCGACAACGCTGGCTTTTTCAATGATGACGGGTTCAACCGGTACATCCTGATGGAAACCGCGGTTGCCGGTTTTGACACCTTCGATTTTATCCACTACGTCCTGGCCCTCGATGACTTTACCGAATACGGCGTAACCCCAACCTTGAGCAGTAGGCGCCGTGAAGTTCAGGAAGTCGTTATCCTTGGCGTTGATGAAAAACTGGGCTGTCGCCGATTGCGGATCGTTGGTGCGAGCCATGGCGATGGTGTACTTGTCGTTTTTCAGACCGTTATCGGCTTCATTTTTGATTGGCGCTTCGGTCGCTTTCTGTTTCATATCAACGTCAAAACCGCCGCCCTGGATCATGAATCCTTTGATCACGCGGTGAAAAATCAGGTTGTCGAAGAAACCATTATTGACATATTTCAGAAAGTTTTCCGTGGTAACCGGCGCTTTCTCAGCATTCAGTTCCAGAACGACATCGCCCTGATTGGTTTGCAGTTTGACCTGTGGTTGACTCATGGATGTTTCCTTTTTAGTTGAAGAATCTGCGGCATGTACCGCCTGTAGCGCGGCGACCGACAGCACGGCCCCCAGAGCGAAGCCGGCAATGCGGCGTGAAAATGCAAAGTGTGGTGTCAAGTTCAGTTCCCTTCAATGATGCGCCCGATCGCCTGCGCCTGTGCTGCCGCCCCGGGGATGCCATTGCGGGAGGCATCGGCAAATGCTTTCTGGGACAGCATCAATTGCACCATACCCATGTTGCGCAATGCAACCCCATAACGGGGATTGATTGAGAGGGCGGTTTTGAGCGCCTCGTAGGCCGGGTCCGTGAGCCCCGCCTGCAGATAGAGCGCGGCCATATTGTTCCATGGCTCGGCCAGTTCCGGGTAGCTGGACGTCATGCTGCGATAGACCTCCAGGGCCTGCGGCTTGCGGTCCAGCGCTGCCAGCGCGCGTCCTTTCAGAAACAGCAACTGGACGTCTGTCGCTGGTGCGATAATGCGGTCATTGGCATTCTGGCGGCGTTCGATTTCCTGCAGCGCTTTGGCCGCCTGGCCCTGGGTGATCATTGCACTCAGACGGCTGGCCGCGCCCGATGCCGTTTCCGGAATGGACGTGTCAACCGAGGGCTCCAGCTTTTTCAGAACATTGGCCAGCCCCTGCCAGCCGGGTTCGCGCGCGTTGGCGCCGTTGTTCTGGGCGTACATGGGAGAGGGGATGCCATTGGCCGCGCCGCCTGAAGGCGCCGAGCCGGCCTGATACGGGGTTGTCGCCTGCTGGGCCGCTGCCTGCAGCGCTGGCAACAGGCACAGGGAGCACACTAACAGCGAACGGTGAATAACATTAAGTTTCACAGCGCTTATCCAGAAAATCGTGAAAGAAAACCTTCAAGTACATGCAGCCTCTGGTGAGGACTTGCTATACTTACTCCTTCGTATTTTAGCCTTAGTTGAGCGTGCGGCGTATAAACCCTAAGCTGCTACGGCTTTTTTTCTTTGCTGCATCGGTCAATCCCGACCGTTGGCACGTCCAGTTTTTTATTTCCGCCATGCAAATATTCAATACCCTTTCCCGCGCCAAAGCGCCTTTTGTTACGGTAGAGCCCGGCAAAGT
>DATGQC010000481.1:0-9565 GCA_035304425.1 Advenella sp. | reverse complement strand
CCACAAGGAAAACCCCGCCACGACAATGCGTTATGGCGGGGTTTTACGGGCAGGCTGTCAGGGGAGACAGCGCTATCTACAGTCTTATTTTACCTGCTGAGACAGCTTGCCTGCGGCATAGGCGGCGGCCATTTCAGACAGGGGAATCGGCTTGATTTTGCTGGCGTTGCCGGCGGTGCCGAATTCCTGATAGCGCGCGACGCAGATTTTCTTGGCGGCTTCGCGGGCTGGCTTGTTGTATTCGCGCGGGTCGAACTTGCCGGGGTTTTCGGCCAGGAAACGACGAATGGCGCCTGTCATGGCAAGGCGGATATCGGTATCGATATTGACCTTGCGCACGCCAAACTTGATGGCTTCCTGAATTTCTTCAACGGGAACGCCATACGTTTCTTTCATGTCGCCGCCGAATTCACGGATTTCAGCCAACAGCTCCTGGGGAACACTGGAGCTGCCGTGCATGACCAGGTGCGTATTGGGCAGGCGGGCGTGGATTTCCTTGATGCGATTGATGGACAGAATATCGCCTGTAGGCTTGCGGGTGAATTTGTAGGCGCCGTGGCTGGTACCAATAGCAATCGCCAGCGCATCCAGCTGGGTGCGACGGACAAAATCGGCGGCCTGCTCCGGATCAGTCAGCAGCTGTTCCATGGTCATGGTGCCTTCTGCGCCGTGGCCGTCTTCCTTGTCGCCTTTCATGGTCTCTAGAGAGCCCAGGCAGCCCAGCTCACCCTCAACAGTGACGCCGACTTTATGCGCAAGATCGACAACCTGCTTGGTCACGTCCACGTTATAGTCGTACTCTGCAATTGTTTTACCGTCGGCCATGAGAGAGCCGTCCATCATGACACTTGAAAAACCAAGATTGATCGCGCCCTGACAGATTTCAGGTGACTGACCGTGATCCTGGTGCATGACTACCGGGATTTCCGGATAGCTTTCGACTGCGGCCTGAATCAGGTATTTTAGAAAACCTTCGCCTGCGTATTTACGCGCACCGGCAGACGCCTGCATGATGACCGGACTGTTGGTTTCCTTGGCCGCTTCCATGATGGCCTGCACCTGCTCCAGATTGTTCACGTTGAAGGCGGGAATACCATAGCCGTTTTCTGCGGCATGATCCAGTAATTGGCGCATAGAAACGAGTGCCATGTAACGATCTCCTGAAATTGAAAAATATCTGAACAGCCCCTATTTTAAGTGGGAAACCGCATATAAGGCGCAGGAACCGGGCTTTTTACCAAATTTACCAATTGTGACATCAGCAGGGTCAGGCTTTGGGTGCGCGCCGCGCCGATTTTGGCCGGAAGGCCGCTACAACCTCGTCTCGCGTCTCTATATAGGGGCCGCCGATCAGGTCGATACAGTAAGGCACGGCGGCAAAGATGCCCGGCACTGTCGACTTGCCCTGCTCGTCGCGCAGGCCCTCCAGGGTTTCCTGGATGGCTTTGGGTTGACCCGGCAGATTGATAATAAGCGCGGCATGATCGGCCGCTTCGCGGATGACTGCGACCTGTCTGGACAGGATGGCGGTAGGCACAAAAGCCAGGCTGATTTGTCGCATCTGCTCGCCGAAACCGGGCATTTGCTTGCTGGCAACGGCCAGTGTGGCCTCCGGAGTGACATCGCGCCGCGCCGGCCCCGTGCCGCCGGTGGTAAGCACCAGATCGCACCCCTGCTGGTCCACCAGTTCGATCAGCGTATCGGAAATCGTTTGCTGATCGTCGGCGATCAGCCGCGTACACGTCTGAAAAGGCGATTGCAGGGCGCGCTCCAGCCAGGCTTGCAGCGAAGGAATGCCTTTGTCCTCGTAAACGCCGGAAGTCGCTCTGTCGGAAACGGAAACCAGCCCGACAATGAGTTCGTCCGGATGCGTTCTTTTTATTGCAGTTGTATTCATTTCAATCCTGATACCTGATAACGGCGATTCTGCAGACATGGCAGCAGCTCGCGCACTTGCGCAATACGTTGTGATGAAAGGGTGTGCACCGCCAGACCCGGGTCTGCGGTGGCAGTGCCCAGCACCATACCCAGTGGATCCACGATCATGCTCAGACCGCAATTGCGCGGTGCGGTCTGCCCCGATGCCAGCACATAGCTGGTATTTTCAATGGCGCGGGCCCGTAGCAATATTTCCCAATGGTTTTCCTTGAGCGGTCCGGCAAGCCAGGCCGCGCTGACCGACAGCACATCGGCGCCCTGATCGATCAGGGCTCTTGCCATTTCAGGAAAACGCAGATCATAGCAGTTGATCAGGCCCACCCGAAAGCCCTTGATATCAAACAGGCCCAGTTCGGCATGCTGTTCGGAAAAAGTGCCGGGGCGCACTTTGTCGGACTCCTTGAAATTGAATGCGTCATATACATGCATTTTGGTATAGCGCAGCACCTGCGCACCGGTATTGTCAAGCACCAGCAGCTGGTTGGTTACCCGCTCGTCGCCCGGCTGGTCTGCCAGGCTGAGCACGCCGACCACAATATGCATATTGTGATCGCGCGCCAGATCCTGCATATAGCGGATAAAGTCGGGCGAGTTATTGCCGGCGGTCTCCCGCAATTGCGGCAGCGGCGAGCCAAAAGAACACATGGACGCCTCGGGCAGCACCAGCAACTCCACGTCCTGCTCGGCCGCCTGGGTAACCAGGGTGTGGATATGTTTCTTATTGGGTTCGATCTCGTTTACAGCAGCAAACTGGCCGACGCCCACTTTCAGTTGTGAATTACTTGTATTGGTTTGCATGGATGCACCATCTGATTGAACTGTTTACACAATTATGCAACAGATCGCATGGCCTGTGTTCTGTATTCACTAAGGAGTAAATACCAGGACATGGATTTTATTTCCTGACCTATTCCGAATCAAAATAGACCAATGGTCCGCGGAGGGTATCAAAACAGTTTCTTTTGCAGAAACAGAAACTTTTAAAGTGATGAAGGCGTTCCTCGGCAATCCTCAGCATGCGCTGACATTAATGAAATACAGATGCCTCATGTTTGAATTTATTTACGCGACAACATCGCCTCCAGAATTAAAAATAATACATGCTCATCAGGAGCTCGAGACGAAAAAATCGCTAACCGGTCTGGCAGCATGAAGGAGCGTTATGCCGTTATACCCCGCAAATGCGGGGGCAGCTTAGAAAAAGTCCGAGCCTTGGAAGCACCGGTCCATATTGCCGGGCTTGGCATGCGGGCAACCCAGAACATGGCGGTCTATGCCCGGATTGCTATCGAAAGTCTATAGATCAATACCGTGAAATGTGGAAAGATATGGGGTGCGGCGACCCGTTCTTCAGTGGTGGCGGCCCGTTAAAAAATAGAGTATGTTGATTTTGTCGTGCTCATTGAGGTGGTGCTTTATTTATGACCAATACAGATCTTGTTGAAAACGAAGAAGGGGGCCCACATGAGGGACGTGAAGCGCAATTTATGCTCGCAGGCAAAAAAGAGGTCGCCTATTTTTGTTTCGATTACCCTGAAGAACATTTCCAAGACATGCGAAAATGCATTGATGAGGGATTATTTGAAACCATCACATTTGGTGCTGAGGACAATTTCGCTCGGCTAGCCCAAAATCCCAGGACATTAGCCTGGGTTAAAGAACATTTGGGAGATGGTCCCTATGAAGATCTCGTGGTTTACGTGCCCGGCGCAAGGGACAAAGCATTAAGATTTATCGAACTACAAAAATGTGCTTATAAATACGGTTACATAGAATCGGTGGAAAGAGAAATCGGAAAGATCTTGGGGTATTCACAAGAAAGCACGGATCGTTTTATTCAAAATTTGAAACAACGGTACCCGAATCTGCGTGCGTTCCCTCCAGACAACGACTAATCAATCTTTGCTCAGGCTTGTTGTAGCAACAACCAGTAGCCGTGTATGATGGCCGATCAAGGCTGCTGTCCCAGTTGCGGCCGCAACTGCGCGCCGCGTATATTGACACGCACCCGATCCTGCGTCTGGTCGTTGTCATCGCGCGCTTCAATCAGGTGGCTGCCCGGCACTGGATACCAGGCAAAGGGATTGGTATCACCCAAAAAACGACCGTCGACGTACCAGCGCACGGTTGCGTGCCTGCCACCGGCCGGTGTTGTAGTCAATAGCTGCAGGCGTTGATTATCTGCCGGGATATCCGGATCTAGAGCGATAATGGTACCGTCGGCCGGCGTGCGAATGACCATGCGCCCCGAAGCCGGCGCCGCGGCCGAAGACGCCAGCGCGATACGCGACATCCCGGTGCCTGGCAGAAAATATTCGGCCCGGGCTGCTTCCAGATCATTTTCAAATGTGATGTCGCGTGCGCTCAACCCGGCGGGCCGTGCTGGCTGCATGCTGGCCAGGTCCCGGTGCAAATACCGCATGATGTCATGCCACGCGGGCCCCGCGCCGGTCACGCCGCTGACCTGGCGCATGCTGACGCCGGTACTGTTGCCCACCCATACGCCTACGGTATATTTGTCAGACCAGCCCACCGTCCAGTTGTCGCGCATATCCTTGCTGGTGCCGGTTTTGACTGCCGTCCAGAAAGGCGTGGACAAGGCGCTGTCCAGGCCAAAGGTGCGGGCCCGGGCCTGGCGGTCCGACAGGATGTCGCCCACCAGCCAGGCAGCCTCTTCGCTCATCACCCGACTGGCTGGCGGCGGCGCGCCCACCCCCCAGTTCACCTCGCTGTACATGCCCTGGTTGGCAAGCGCCCGGTAAGCGTTGGTCAGCGATAGCAGCGTCACATCGGCGCTGCCCAATGCAAGACTATAGCCATAGTAATCGCCCGATTGCGCCAGCGGCAATCCAAGCTGGCGCAGGCGCTGGTGAAAGACATCGGGCGTGACCATGACCAGCAGACGCACGGCCGGAATGTTCAATGATGAAGCCAGGGCTGTGCGGGCACTTACCCAGCCGCCAAACTGCTTATCATAGTTTTGCGGCACATACAGTCCATTGCCGGTAGGCAGGTTGACTGCGCTGTCGTCCAACAGGGAAGCGGCCGTGATGCGGCGTTGCTCCATCGCCTGAGCGTACAGGAAGGGTTTAAGCGTGGAGCCGGCCTGCCGCAAGGCGGCGGCGTTATCAACGTAGCGGGCCGTCGCCAAATCGCCGGATGAACCCACGTAAGACAGAATACGGCCGCTACGGTTGTCCAGTACGACCGCCGCTGCATCATTGGCATGGCTATGGCGAATTTCATGGACCACACGATTGACAATGGTTTGCACCGTGCGCTGCAACGTACCATCGATCGTGGTGGCTAGCTGCGCCTGCTGCGGCGTTTCCAATGCCAGCCGACGTCGTGCAAAATGAGAAGCCGTAAAAGGATCATCCTGCAGGATGCTGGTGGTATGACTTAACTGATATTCGGTGATGCCTGCCAGATGGTCGCAGTATTGCGCTTGTGATTGCGCCTTCAGAATGCCGCAAGCCCGGCGCGCAATAACCGCAGGCGCAGCATTGGGCGAACGCAGCATGGCCGCAAGAATCGCGGCTTCACGGCCGTCCAGGCCGACAGGATATTTGCCGAAAAGGCTGCGGGCTGCTGCAGTCACACCAGACAACTCACCGCGCCAGGGCACCAGATTGAGATAGGCCTCAAGGATTTGCGATTTGCTCCAATGCAATTCCAGGGCCAGTGCCTGCATGATCTGCCTGGCTTTCTGTGCCAGTGTACGCCTGCCGTTGCGCCCATCGCCGGCGTCCAGCATGCCGGCCAGTTGCATCGTAAGCGTGGAACTGCCGCGCACACTGTTTCGGGTGAGCCGGTCACGCACCGCTGCGCCCAGCGCAAGCACATCGACGCCGCCATGACTGTAAAAGCGCCGGTCTTCGGACTGCAATACTGCACGGACAAGGGCGGGCGAAATCCCGCCCAGTGGCGTCCAGTTGTCGCGCCGCTCTTGATAGTCGTTACGCACCCGCTCCAGCACCATCCCATCGCGATCAAGCAGCGTGATATAGGACGAACGGTAGCCGCTGCGTACCTCATCGTACGCAGGTACAGGCAGGCGAACGATATAGATAGCAACCCCGGCCATCACAACGACCAGCAGCGCAGCCACGCACAGGCCCACCAGTCTGAATGACCGGTGCCGGCGCTCTGCCGACTGCCCCACTACCCTTCGTGTCATGGGATTGCCGCAGCCGAACCGCTGGCCTCTTGTGCCGGTGCAGCCTGTTGTGTTGACGCCGCGGTTGGTTCGCCGGCCGATTCAACGATCGTAAACCCGCCGGTGTTAGGCAGTTCGCCATAGACCTGCGGCGCATACATGGCCTGAATCCGCGTGGCGGGCAGACTATAACGGCCAGGCGTATTGAGTCTTACGGTGTATTCCAGGGAGGTCTTGCCTGCCGGCAACCACGCATAGTAGGCCCGATACAGTTCGCTCTTGCGTTCGGCAAAACTGGGCCGCATGCCATCGCCGTCCTGCTTCTCTCCCCGGGTTGCCACGGTCGAATCCCGGCCCAGGCCGCCGCCCAGAACCGTCGCACCGGCCGGCACCGGATCACTGAGCACAACCCAGTTCATGGCAGTCTTGGCGGTGATATCCAATTGGACACGATAGATGTCGCCCACTGACCATTTGCCGTTTACCGCCTGCGATACCGGAACGATATGACGATTGAGGGTATAGCCCGCGTAGATTGGCTTGCTTACCGGCACCGCCGCCTGGGCGGCCATGGATGCCCAGACCCGCCCGCTCCCCTGCAGCGACAACGACAGTTGCTGGGGATCGCTGTTTTTCCATGGCGCCAGAATTTTTTGCGTTGGCAGCAGCCCCTCCCACTGCTGATCTGCCCCTGTAGTGGCAGCTCCCGCTGACTGCAGCGACATGGAGAGCGTTCCCTTAACCGGCGTTTTTTCGAAGCTCGCGCTGAAGGCGCGCACCGCCAGGGTTCCCCACACATTGGCCGTCGTTGTCGACCACGTGCCGCGTTGCTGCTGACCAAGCAGGCCGGTTAACAATACAGGAACATCCTTTTCCCAGGCCTTGCTGTTCATGACCGCCACAAGCAGCTTGGCCGTCACTGTAGCGCGATTGCTCATCATCCACCAGGGATAAGCATCGTCGTCATCTGCCAGCACCAGGCTGGTGCCCTGTCGACTCATGCGCGACAGCAGAGCCGATCGCAGCGCAGACAGGGTGGCGGCCTGATCGGGCACATTCCTGACACGCGACACGATGCTGAGCCAGTCTACCAACGCAGCCGTACTCATACGATCACGGTCAAACTCAATGGTGGACAACAAGCGGGGCGTAACCATACCAGCGCGTGACAAGGCCTCCAGCACCATGAGCCTGCGTTCACCGTTATCGTGTTCAGGCTGCCATGCGGTCGAACGGATTTTGCCGGTCACATAGGCCATCAGGCCTGCCAGCATTTTTTCACGATACGCTTCAGGGATGGTATAAGGCTGACCAGCGCGACCGGCCTCGTGGGACACGGCAATTAAATGGGCGGTCAACACCTCGTCACCTTCCAGCCCAGGAAAATACGCCACCAGCCCGTGATCATCCATGTATACGGGCAACCGGTTCATCAGTGCCGACCAGCGCTGCGGATTGTCAATGCCGATGGCAATCGAAGACAATTGCTCCAGGCAGGTAAACTGATAGTCGGCAAACCAGCGACGCACCGGCTCCAGCCCTTTTGCCAGAGACGGGGACAGTTGTACCTGAACGCCGCCCAGCGGCACACCATCGGCCCCTTTGACCGCACCGGCCGGCGGTTGCACCGGCAATCCCTGGATGGGTTCCTTTGCACGGATCGACTGCAATGTTGCCTGCCGCACCGTAACCGGCACGGTAGGAATCAACAGTTGCGAAACCTCGACACTGTCCATGGCCGCAGTATGCGCAGGCGCGTTGCCTGCCAGACCGCCCTGCTCCCTGGCATCAAAACGCCATTTGAGGGTCTGCGACGAAGGGCCCGGCGGCAGGGTACGCATGTCCATATCCCAGGCAACGCTCTGCGAAGATTGTGCGGCAATGGACACGGTTTGCTGTTTCAGAGTCAACGGAGCAAGCGCCGGGCCACTGAGACGCGCACCCACCTGTACGGTCATGGCGCGCTCGGTCGCATTGCGCAGCGTGACCGCCGCAGTGTAATGATCATCGCTGCGGGCAACCAGCGGCAAGCCGGAGATGACCTGCAAATCCTGTGTCGTCACGATATGGGCGCTGCCCTGGCCAAACCTGTCCGCGCCCAGTTCGGCGATGGCCGCCAACCGGAACCCCGAAATCGCATCATTCAGGCCAAGCGAAACGATAGCCTCGCCCTTCGCGTCCAGCACAATATCTGGCTTCCAGAACACCAGGCTATCGAGCAGTTCGCGTGTGGGCGCGCCGCCATTGCCGCCGCCTCCGCCCGGTGGCAAGGCCTTGCGGCCATAGTGCCGCCGTCCCACCACTTCCATCTGGGCAGTGGAGGTTTCCACGCCATAGGCGCGTTCGCCCATCATGGCCTTGACAATATTCCAGCTGTCGTTGGGCGCCAGTTCAAGCAAGGCTTCGTCCACCACCGCCAATGCGACACTGGCATTGGCCGCCGGACTGCCATCTGGCAGGGTGCCCCGGATCGTCGCCGTGGCCTGCTCGCGTATCTGATAACGCGGCTTATCGGTGGCCACACTGATGTTCAATGCATTTTTATCGCTGCGCACGCGAATCGCCGTCAACCCGTAGCGATACGCCGGCTTGGCCAGGTCAATCAGGGCGGTAGGCGCCGCTGCGCCGGATTCTCCCCAACTGAGGTCGGGATTCTGCGCCGATTCACGGATTCGGCCGCGCAGCGCCAGCACAGAGACATAGACGTTCGGCCCCCATTCAGGCTTGATCTGAACCGTAAAAGCCGGATTGGTTCCCGACAAGGCTACCTGCCGCGTTTCCAGAACGCCTTCCCGTTCGATGGCAACCAATGCGTTGGCCTGGCGAAATGGCATGCGCACCTGGAACTGTGCGGTCTCGCCGGGTTGATATTCCTTTTTGTCGGCAATAATATCGATGCGGTCATTGTTCTCGCCCGAGAACCACATTTCTCCTGCACCGACCACATAGACGCTGGACTCGGCCTGCGCAAGACGACCGGCGCTATCGGCCACCTCGGCAATCAGACTGACCCGCCCCTGTTCTTTAAGGCTGATATCGCAAGCAAATTTGCCATCAGCGCCGCTGGTGCCCGTGCATACCGTGCCCAGATCTTTGGTGACGCGATGGGTGTCATAACTGTAAAAACCGCCGACCAGACGCTTGCGTACGGTCTGATACGTATAACTGACGGCACGCACCTTGACAGGGGCCATTGCAGCCGGCTTGCCCTTTGTATCCAATGCAACAACCGATATGCCCGCAGCCTTTTCCTGTTCTACCATATAGCCACTTCGAATACCCGCCACATAGGCAGCGGGCCACACGGCCACAGTACGGCTGATGGTCTGCACCTGGCCATTCGGGTCCATGAAGCTGCCTTCAAAGGTAATATTGCGCGCTCTGTCGGATGCCGGCAATGCTTCCAGCGCCAGCGTGCCGCGCCCCTGGGCGTCAAGCGTCAGCTTCTGCTTGTTCACGATAATGCGG
>DATGQC010000480.1:0-2806 GCA_035304425.1 Advenella sp. | reverse complement strand
TAGATCGACTTCACGGCGCGACAGCGTAACGGCTTCGTTTTCGAACCAGGCCAGGCCGGTTGCGGGCTCTAAGCGCAGGGGGCCGGCAGTGATGATTTGGTTCGTTCTGCCTTGTGTGCGCCTGACCAGTGCGTGTAGTCTTGCGGCCAGCTCGCGCAGATCAAAGGGCTTGGTCATGTAATCGTCGGCGCCGCTGTTAAGACCGGTGAGTCTGTGTTCCATGGCATCTCGTGCAGTGAGGATCAATACGGGGAGAAAGGGATCGATGGCGCGCGCGATCGCGAGCAATTCGAGACCGTCACGGTCGGGCAGGCCAAGATCAAGTATCAGGGCGTGAAAGGTGTCGTCCATTTGGGCAATTTCAGCTTCGGCCGCGGCGCATACATGACGCACAGCGATGCCATACGTACGCAGGCCAGCAACAATGCCGTTGCCTATCAGTTCGTCATCTTCTACCAGTAGTACTCGCATCTCAGCCCCGAGTCGTTGTATCAAGTATTTATATCTTAGGTCAAAAATACGTGTATCAGTTCAGAAATTTCTTTCGAACGGGTAAGAAAACGCAATTAAGTTTCAGTTAATCGAGCAATTGCATGATGTCGGAAAATCCCGTCTGGAGGAAGACACTTGTCTAATTTATTGAGCAAACTGTACCGGCGCATACTGGCAATGATTATTTTGTGCTTCTATGTCGTGGGCAGCGCGTCGGCGAGCACGGGTTTATTCTCGTCGGGTTCGGATGCAGACTTTCTGGATCCTGCCGATGTCTTCAAAGTGGAAAAAGTGAGCCGGCAGGGCAATTGGCTGGTGGCGCAGGGACATATCGCCGATGGCTACTATGTTTATCGCCACTCATTGAAACTGGTTTCGGCTCAGGGCGAGGCAGTCAATATTGAACTGCCGCCCGGAACACCCAAGCAGGACGAGTTCTTTGGCGATACCGTCATTTACACCGCAGATGCGCTGCAGTTGCGCGTGCCCGCCGCCGCTGCCGGTGCGTTGACCCTGCACTGGCAGGGATGTGCCGAAGCAGGCATTTGTTATCCGCCGCAGACGATGAATCTGGATATGTCTTTGACGGCAGCTGATACAGCGTTGCCCGGCCCAGGTACGACGAGCCCCGCAGCAGACGGCACTGCGCAAGGTAACGCCGGGCCCGGGCCGGAAACCACCGGCAATTTGAGTGAAGACCAGGCGGCAGCGCAGAAACTGGCAGCGCTTGGCCCAATTTGGGGAACCCTGCTATTTTTCGGATTCGGTCTGTTACTTGCCTTTACGCCATGTACATTACCCATGATTCCGATCGTATCCACTATGGTCGTGGGCAGTCAGGCTAAGCCGCAGCGTGCTTTATTTCTGACTTTATCCTATGTGCTGGCGATGGCTGCTACCTACGCAGTGGTCGGTGTGGTGGCGGGTCTGGCCGGTGCCAACCTGCAAGCCACGCTGCAATCGCCCTGGCTGTTAAGTGCATTCGCAACCCTGTTCCTGATTTTGGCCAGCTCACTGTTTGGTTTGTTCGAATTACGCCTGCCATCGACTCTGGTTAATCGGGTTGAGTCTGCGGGACGAAGCCGCTCCGGCGGCAGTCTGCCAGGCGCTGCGGCGCTGGGCTTTCTCTCGGCGCTTCTGGTGGGGCCGTGCATGACGGCGCCGCTGGCCGGGGCGCTGTTATATATCGGACAGACCGGCAGTGCTGCCTATGGCGGATTGGCCCTGTTTGCGCTGGGCCTGGGCATGGGGCTGCCGCTGCTGCTCATTGCGATTTTTGGGGCCCGGGTTCTGCCCAAACCCGGTACGTGGATGGATCGGGTACGGGTTGCTTTCGGTTATGTCATGGTGGGCATGGCGGTCATGATGCTTGACCGCTTTTTGCCTGGCTCGGTCAGTTTGGCGCTCTGGGGCGCGTGGGTGCTGTCTGTTGCGATCGGGCTGCTGGCATGGGCGCACGCAGTGGCGACAAGATGTCGCTTGCTATGGACCTTGCGCACGGTATCGGCTTTTATCGGGCTGTGGTCGGTGTTTATGCTGGTTGGCGCCGCCTCCGGCGCAACTTCCGTCTTGCAGCCGCTGGCCCATCTGCGAGGTGCAGCGCAGACAGCCGCGGGCTCCGCCGCGAGTATTGACTATATTCAGGCCAAATCGATAGAGGATGTGGATGCGCGTCTGGCTGAAGCCGCCAGGCGCGACCAGTGGACATTGGTCGACTTCTACGCAGACTGGTGCATCAGTTGCCACGTGATTGAGCGCAATGTGTTCGGCGACCCTGCTGTGGCGGCGCGGTTGGCTCGTATGCAAATTGTGCGGCCGGATGTCACCCGAAATGATGCGACCGATCAGGCGCTGCTCAAGCATTGGGGAGTCATGGGGCCACCCACGCTCATGCTGATCGGGCCGGATGGCGTTGAACGCAGAGACCTGCGGATCGTAGGCGAAATCGATGCACAACATTTCCTCGAACGCCTTAATAAGGCGGGCACGCCATGACAGGCGTTGGCCCGTTCTCGATTCAAATCGTTATCGTGATCCTTGCAGTGGTGGCGGCGTGGCTGGTGGCGCGTAGAGTGGCCAGATATTTTCCGGGTGTTTCTCACAAGGTCGCCGGCGCGCTGGTCATTGACTCGGTGTTCTGGGGATTGCTGGCTGCGCGACTGGGGTACATCGTTCAGTGGTGGGATGAGTACACGGCCCGGCCGGCTTCCATGATTGCCATCGGCGATGGTGGCTTCATCTGGTGGGTCGGGGTACTTGCTGCTACCGGTTTTGTATGGTGGCGAACGCGTTCTGCGCCGGCGCTGCATCGCGC
>DATGQC010000479.1:0-7010 GCA_035304425.1 Advenella sp. | reverse complement strand
GTTGCTGGTTACGCCACAGGTATGGTCGGGAAAGGATGGAAAGCCGGAATGGTTTGAGTATTTTCATTGAGCGCCAATGATGTTGCCTGGGAGCGCTGGATCCAAGTCGCGGCAGACCGCTGTACCGGCGCGCGACGCGATCATGTCTTGTGCCTGAGCGCACTTGTGCGTGCAAATACTGTGTTTTCGCCGGTAACCGGGTGCGGGCCGGATCGTATCATGCCCAACCGCCACCGGGGATTCGGGGGCCAGCCAGCGGGGCCCGCCGGAGCGCGCCGCGCTTTGACGGCGACCGCCCCCGTAGCCGATGACCGGCATGCGCACGGTGGCCGGTTTTGCGCGGCGGCTTGCTTGTCGGGCGATAGCCGACTGCGTTGAGGGGGCCAGGGTAGCGGACAGGGGCTGTATCGGGCCGATGGAGCACGAAAGAGCGTGAAACCGAATTGAGGTACTGGTGTCCATAATGAGTTGGCCTGCGCTCCCGCAGGACGCGACGATAAACATTCTGGAAAGCGTGCGAAACGATGGATTTGAAACGGATGTCAATGCGTTCTATCCTAGCAGAATCGCTGTAAATTGATTTGATCAGGCTTAAGAAATGGTGTTGGCGACAAAAAAAAGTTATGCGCGCCAGGCTTGGTTTTCTCTACGCGAGCCGATGGGGCCGGCTACGGGTAGCAACAAACATCAATTGCGCGGGCATGGCTTTTTTACAGGTGGTCTGGCGCAAAAAAAACCGGCCTGCCGGCCGGTTTTTTATGGGATAGTGGTGAGATCGTTCAGTGCCCCAGGATTTTCGACAGAAAATGCTTGGCCCGATCCGAGCGCGCATCCTGATTGCCGAAGAACTCTTCCTTATTGCAGTCCTCGACAATCTGGCCGACATCCATGAAAATCACGCGGTCTGCCACCTTGCGGGCAAAGCCCATTTCATGGGTCACCACCATCATGGTCATGCCTTCCTTGGCCAGATCCACCATCACGTCCAATACTTCGTTGACCATTTCAGGGTCAAGCGCCGACGTGGGTTCATCAAACAGCATCGCCATGGGATCCATGGCCAGCGCGCGGGCAATGGCCACGCGCTGTTGCTGGCCGCCAGACAATTGGCCCGGGAACTTGTCCTTGTGTTCAATAAGCCCCACGCGGTCCAGCAACTTGCGGCCACGCTCCATGGCTTCGTCCTTGGAGCGATCCAGCACCTTGACCTGGGCCAGCGCCAGGTTTTCCATGACGGAAAGGTGCGGGAACAGCTCAAAGTGCTGAAACACCATGCCGATTTTGGAGCGCAGTTTCGGCAGATCCGTTTTGGGACTGCCCACCGAGACGCCATTGAAGAAAATTTCGCCCTTCTGGAAGGGTTCCAGGCCGTTGGCGGTTTTAATCAATGTGGATTTACCGGAGCCCGACGGACCGCAAACCACGACAACTTCACCTTTGTTGATTTCGGTTGTGCAATCGGTCAGCACCTGGAATTTTCCATACCATTTACTAACGTTTTTAAATTCAATCATAGCCATGGAGAAATACCTTATCGAATAATCGTCAAACGCCGATCGACCACTTTGACCAGACGAGAGCACACTAAAGAGATGACAAAATAGATAGCCGCCGCGAATATGTACAGTTCAACGGGACGACCGGTAATATCGGCGTTGATGCGCGCCATACCCAGCAGGTCATTCAGCGACAGTACCGTCACCAGAGACGTATCCTGGAAAAGAACAATCATTTGCGTGAAAATCACCGGCAGCATATTGCGGAATGCCTGCGGCAGCACGATCAGGCGCATGACCTGAAAGTAACGCAGCCCCAGCGCGTAGCCTGCGCCCACCTGGCCTTTAGGGATAGACTGAATGCCGGCGCGCATGATTTCGCAGAAATAGGCGGCTTCAAACAGCGTGAAGGTAATCAGCGCGCAGGTAAACCCGTTCAGCGGGCGTGACACCATCACGGCTGATTCATTGCCGTCTATATAGGTCGCCCACATGAAGTCGATCCAGCCCAGGATATATGGCACCAGGAAGAAAAACCAGAACAGGATCAGGATCAGCGGCAACGAACGCATGATGTTGACGTAGGAACTGGCGAACCAGCGCAAGAGCTTGACCGAGGACAGTCGCATCATGGCCAGTATGGTGCCCCACAGCAACGCCAGCACGGTGGAATAAAGCGTCAGCTTCAGGGTAAAGACCAGGCCTTCTTTCAGTAGCGCAGGTGCGGCGTGCTGGATGACTTGCCAGTCAAAGGCAGCCACGCTGACCGAGGAGGCGGAGATAACTAAATCTTGAAAATTCATCATGTGCTCCTATCCTTTGCCTGAAATAAAGCCAGGAACACTGAAGAAACGTTCAACGGCCGACATAATTACCAGAATCAGTAAGTTGATGATGACATACAAGGCGGTGGCAGCCAGGTATGAAGGGAATGTCTGGAAGGTGGATTCCTGCATGGACGCGGCAGCGCCGGTGATCTCCAGCAAGCCGATGGTATAGGCAACCGAAGAGTTCTTCAGCAGGTTGAGCATTTCAGAAGTGAGTGGAGGAGTAATGATACGCATTGCCATAGGCAGCAGCACATATCTGTACATCTGAAAGCGCGTCAGGCCAAGTGCCGTTGCCGCCATCGATTGACCACGCGGCAATGAACGGATGCCCGAAGACAGCTGGATGGCGATCCGTGACGAGGTGAACAGACCCAGGCACAGCACCGCCGGCCAGAATACAGAATAAGGGTACTGCATGCTGATGATGGCTTTGCCCATGGATTCCGGCAATACCTGCGGGATCACGTAGTACCAAAGGAACAGTTGCACCAGCAGGGGAATATTCCTGAACAGTTCGACATAGCCCGAGCAGATTTTGGACACGACGCGATTCTGGCTGGTCAGTCCGATACCCACTGCGACGCCCGTGACAAATGCGAGCACCCATGCAATTGCAGACAACTGCAGCGTCCAGCCGACGGCGGAGATGAATGCCTCCAGATAGCTATTGCCGCTGGGAGACATCTGGCAGAATAGGGACGCGTTATCGATATTGGCCGGGTCACAAAATAATGTGGAGATTGACATAATTTGAAACGCTATTTATAGAAAACAAAAAACGGCACAAAACCCGCTTTCGCTGTGTTTTGTGCCGTCGGACAGATGCCGGCTTATTGGTACGTGGCCGGGTCTGGAGAATCTGTAGGATTGGCAAGCGCTTTTTTCAGTGCTTCCGACATCGGCAGATTCATGTTGATGTTTTTTGGAGGAATGGGGCTTTCAAACCATTTTTTGTAGAGTTTTTCGATTTCACCACTTTTGATCATGGCGATCACCGCATCATCAACCGCTTTTTTGAACTCGGGGTCATCTTTGGGCTCGATCATCGCGTAAGGCTCGGTCGTCAGCGCCTTGTCGCTGATCACCCATTTGTCCGGATCTTCCGAGTTGGCTACCAGACTGGCCAACAGCACGTCATCCATAAAGAACGCTTTGGCGCGCCCGGCCTGGACGGTCAGGAATGCGCCAGCGTGGTCTTTTGACGGAATGATGTTCATGCCCAGGTTTTCCTTGGCATTGGTAGCGGCAAGCCATTTGATGTTGCTGGTGCCGGCGGTGGAGGTCACGGTCTGGCCTTTGAAGCCGGCGACGTCCTTGATATTGTCAGCCTTGGCTGAGACAAAGCGGGTGGCGGTCACAAAGGTGGTCGGTGCAAAGCTGACCTGTTTCTGGCGCTCGGCATTATTGGTTGCCGAGCCGCAAGCCAGGTCGATGGTACCGTTCATGATCAGGGGAATCCGGCTGGCCGAGGTCACAGGAACCTGTTTTACAGTGAGTTTGGTACCCAGCTGTTTTTCCAGTGCCTTGACGATGCCGTCGCAAATGTCCTTGGAGTATCCGATTGGCTTTCCACCATCCAGGTAGGAAAAGGGGATAGAGGAGTCACGGTGACCCAGAGAAATTGTTTTTGTACTTTTGATTTTGTCCAGTCGGCCCGCGGCGTGGGCGGACAAACCAATTGAAGAAATAAGTGCAGCAAGCACGAGACTTGATAACTTCATGGAAAACTCCTTTATAACGGTGTTGCTAGTATGAACGAAATGCTCATGCTTAGGGTTCAGGTTTTACCCTAATTTTTGAAGAACTGTCTTTTGGACTAATACTGCATTTCTATTTTTAATGGATTTTAACGTACTTTAAAACAGAATATACATATTGATACATATTGCATGATGGCGGCATTGCAATGCACCAGAGCGGTTTTGCCGATGTGCAAAACCGGTGCGATTTATCCGGCGGCCCAGTATGCGGAACGTGACAATGATGTTTTGCTGATGCGAAACAGCGTCGTTGCGGTGGATCAAACAATCACATTTGTGTTGCGGTCGCACAAGCCCTGGCGAGCGTGTCAGGGGGGGCGCCATGGCGTCTGTGCGCGGATCCAGGCAAGCGCTGGGCCGCGCGCAAATAAAAAGCATGTCCCAAACAAAAGCATGTCCTGAATGGATTGCGTTTCTTGTTTTTAAACGCATCCGGTGTGGCGAGGTGTGATCGTGCCGGCTGGCGGGAAAATCCAGGATGTAATACAAAAATTACACTTTTGGCGTATCCCCATTCTCCGCTGCGGGTGTTTGCGACTAAAATGACGTTTTAATCAGCCGGTCTCCAATTGCATGTATAAACCCTCCTACCCGCATCCTGTTCTGGCCCGAGAGGGCTGGCCTTTTATTGCCGGGTCTCTTATTTTGGCGCTGCTGGTGTCATGGTGGTCCATTGCCGCAGGGCTGATCTTCTGGCTGCTGGCTATTTTTGTGATTCAGTTTTTCCGTGATCCGCAACGCCACGCGCCTGATGGCGAGCGCGTCGTGCTGTCACCGGCTGACGGCCGGATTGTGTCGGTCGACAAAACCACCGATCCATATACCCGGCAGCAGGCCCTGAAGATCAGCGTGTTCATGAATGTCTTCAATGTTCACTCCAATCGTTTCCCGGTGAGCGGGCGGGTCACCCAGGTTCAGTATTATCCTGGCTCGTTTGTCAATGCCGCGCTGGATAAGGCATCGGTCGAAAACGAAAGAAATGCGGTTCACATTGCTTTGGCGTCGGGCGAGCAGGTAACCGTTGTGCAGGTCGCCGGCCTGGTGGCCCGCCGCATCCTGTGTTATGTCAAGCCGGGCGATAGCCGACAAGCCGGAGAACGCTATGGATTCATTCGTTTCGGTTCCCGTGTGGACGTCTATCTGCCACCGGCCTCCCGGCCCAGGGTAGCCATTGGCGACAAGGTGTCCGCCACCTCCACGGCGCTGGCTGATCTGCCCGAACCCGGTACCCCGGTCAACCAAAGCGATACGTTATGAACGACAATCTGCCACGCCCGCGCAGCGCGATTTACCTGCTGCCCAACGCATTCACGACGGCCAATCTGTTCGCCGGTTTTTATGCTGTGGTGCAAGCCATGAGCGGGCGTTTCGAGGTGGCTGCCATCGCCATTTTTGTCGCGATGGTGCTGGATGCGATGGATGGCCGCGTGGCGCGGTTGACCAATACCCAGTCGGCTTTCGGCGAGCAGTATGACTCCATGTCCGATATGGTCTCTTTTGGTATTGCGCCGGCGCTGGTCATGTATGAATACCAGTTGCAGGCGCTGGGACGCTGGGGCTGGATCGCCGCCTTTATATATGTGGCAGGCGCGGCATTGCGCCTGGCGCGGTTCAATACCAATATCGGTGTGGTTGACAGCCGGTTCTTTCAGGGGTTGCCCAGTCCTGCCGCAGCGGCGCTGGTGGCCGGTTTTGTCTGGCTGTCGGTTGATAATCGCATACCCGATTACGAATCACTGGCCTGGCTGGCCTTTGTGCTAACCGTGTACGCGGGCATCAGCATGATTTCAAATGCGCCGTTTTTCAGCGGCAAGTCTCTGGCGCTGGAGAAAAAGCTGTCGCCGCAGAACATCATGCTGGTGCTGGTGCTTATTTTTGCCTTTGTCTCGTCCGATCCACCGATCGTGCTTTTCCTGTTGTTTATCGTGTACGGGTTGTCAGGCTGGATCGTGTGGTATTGGCGCTGGCGTCGGGCGCAGCAGCTGCACGACAGTCGTCGCGAGAGCAGGGAGGCAGAAGCGGCGGAGGTTGCTGGAGTCAGGCCAGAGGGCAATGCGACGCCGCATAAAGCGGTCAGGCAGGAGCCGGCGGACCAGCCAGGCAGGTCGCAATCGTCAACGCGCAACGAGCCGCATATTGCCGACGCATCTGGCCAGGACAAACCCAAAGACTGGTTCAGAAAAGATTGATCACAGACGCGCCGGAACCCGGCGCGTTCTTAAAAGCCCATGATTTCAAACTCGTAGTCATAGGCAGGATCGGGGCCGGGATGGTGATGCGTGACCTGCTGGCCGTCACGTCCCAGATAGACATACATCAGCGAGTTCCAGGCATTGGCCTGCTTGTAACGATATTCCCAGACCACTTCATTTTTCTCGCCCAACCCGACGCGGGTTACTTTAGCGGGAGGGCCGAATTCGCAGGTGACGTCCTGCGGCGTCCATACCCCTTGGTCCAGTTTGCGAAAATTCTCATCAGTCAGAATGGGTTCCACCCGGTCTGCGATGCCTGCGCTATTGAAGCGTGTGCCATAAGCATATTGACCATTGGGCTGCTGGGTCCAGATGGCGCGGGTGCCGCCATCGGCAGTGGGGCAGGTGAAATTGGGCGATCCCATGGTCTCCAGCACCACGGATTTGGGCGAATTGGGCGGCACATCCCGGTAGGTGGCGCAAGCGCCCAGCGTCGCGCAAAGACCGATCAGACCCATGGCGCGCAGTTTTTTGCGCCGCGCGGCCGGCGGTGAAAAAAAAGCACTTTTGCCAACGCCGGGCAGGCCGGCGTTGGAAAAAAAGCCCGGAAGGTGGGAAAAACAACGGAATTTAGGCATATTTGAACCTGTATGGCTAAGGTTTGCGTGTGTTTTTGGGCTGAATCATATATAATTGTCGGTCTTGACTGAAACTGAAAGCCAAATGCCGCCC
>DATGQC010000478.1:0-19409 GCA_035304425.1 Advenella sp. | reverse complement strand
CCCACATGACCATATGCATAGACTCGGGCATGAGCGAGATAAAATCCCAGAACGTATCATGCGCGCTGGCCGCCTGGGGAAAGCCGCGATCCGGTTCCATTTTCACCGCATGAATCAAATCCGGAAATTTCATGGCGTCCTGAATGAAAAACACAGGAATATTGTTGCCGACCAGATCCCAGTTCCCCTCCTGCGTATAGAGCTTGACGGCAAAGCCGCGCACATCGCGAGGCGTATCCACCGAGCCGCTGCCACCGGCCACGGTGGAGAATCGACAGAACACGGGCGTCTGCACATTCTTTTCCGTCAAAATTCTCGCCGTCGTATATTTGGACAGCGACTGGGTCAACTCAAAGAAACCGTGGGCGCCGGTGCCACGTGCATGAACAATACGCTCGGGAATACGTTCGTGATCGAAATGCGTGATCTTTTCGCGAAGAATAAAATCTTCGAGCAAAGTCGGACCGCGCGACCCGGCCCGCAACGAATTCTGATTGTCACTGATGGTCAGACCCTGCTGGGTTGTCATGACCGGGTGCGTACCGCCAGCCTGTTGTTGTAACTCTCCGGCATTGCCAACTTCATCTTTAGCCCCACTGGCGGGGCGGCGGGAAACCGATTTTTTCGAACTAGACTTCATTAGTATCTCCTTAAAACAGGACGTGAATAATGATCAGTTGAAACGGGGAACGGGAAATATGACGCTATCTGAGATGGGAATGCAAAGGTAGTGCAGCCAGTATGCCATACTCTGTATCGAACTTAAAATCGACTTCTTGGGAAATAACGTAACGACGCGTGTCAGGCTCAGCGAAACTGATCAGACCCGCTCATGCGAGCCTGACCATGCCTGTGCCGGCAGGTTCAAGTACTGGAATAGGCCTGATAACAATCAGCGACCGGTCCGGCGTTGTCCCATCTTGCTATCGGCAGCCCCGAGGCAGCCCCGGTCAACCGGGCGCGCAAGCGCCATGCATTCAGCGCAGTTTTCTAAGAAACGCCAGAAAATCCTGATCGTTGGCATACGCAACATTGATTCTTAAAGCGGGCTTTTGACTGAGCTTTTTCTCCGGATAGAATACGGTACCCGGGGCCAGAAAAATACCCTCTTCAGCCGCTTTGCGAGCGACCTGAATATCATCCAGATGCTCCGGCAGTTCGAGCCACATATAGTAAGTGCCCTCGGATGGGTAAGGAACGTGAAATCCCAATTCGGCAAAATTGTTCAGCGCCCGGTTGCCTGCCTGTTCCACCATAGGTCTGAGTCGCCGCAGGTGCTTCAAATATTGACCATTGGCAATCAAACTGTAAAGCCATCGCTCAAGATAATCCGAGGATGTGACAACCGTAAGCATTTTTATATTACAAAGGGAATCGATCAGCGCCTGGCGGCCGGCGACATAGCCGACGCGAAAGCTGGCTGACAATGTCTTTGAAAAAGTGCCTATGTACAATATCCGATCCAGTTGATCAAGGCCCGCCATACGCGGCATCCCGGATGGCAGCAAGTCTGCAAAAGCATCGTTCTCGACGACCCTGAAATCATATTTTTCGGCCAGCTTGAGCACCTGATATTGTGCGGCCAGCGTTGCACAACCACCCGTAGGATTGTGACCCAGTGTTTGCGTAAAAAACAGCTTGGCGCGGTGCAGCCTGGCCTTGTCTTCCAGATCCTCTGTATCGGGGCCAGCGCTACCGCGCCTGACCCCGATCATTTTGATTTTATATAGTTTGAGTTTTGCAAATAAAGGGTAATACCCTGGGCTATCGACAAGCACCGTATCGCCCGGAGAGAGGAACTGTTTGATAATCAAGTCCATCGCGTGGTTAGCGCCATACGTGAGCAATATCTGATCGGCCGACGCGCGGATAGATCTCTCGATGAGATTTTGCGCGATTGCTTCGCGCAACGGCTCGAAACCCATGGGATGCCCGTAACCATATTTACTATCATTTGGTATTTTCAGCCGCATATCAATATCGAACTGGCTCATCCAGGACGACGGTGGCCTGCCGTCTCCGACCCGGACCCGGTAGGTCTGATTCAACTGTTCCCGCAGCAGCGAGATCGCGTCCACCGCTTCTGCTATGTGCATCGTGCTGCTTCGATTCTGCTTTTTGCTCAATGTGCTGACATAGTAGCCCGAGCCAGGCCTGGCTGTGATATGCCCCAATGAAACGAGTCTGTCGTAGACATCGATCATGGTGTTTTTCGACACATTGAAATGTTCACGCGCCACTCTGATAGACATCAACTTCTGCCCGCTTTTCAGATTCCCCTTCTGTATGGCAAGAAGCATATGCTCGACAATACTGTTGACTTTGCTCATTTTTTCCTCGGCGTATGGTGCTGCGCACAATAAGCGTACCCTTACACATACAGGCACAGTATCCATCATTTTCAAAGAAACTGTACCTTGTTTATTTTCCCATTACTTTGCATCATACCGAACAAGTAAATAAACAGATATAACTTAACCGTACCCTATACTGTACCTAAAGACGTTAAAAAACCAAGGAGACAAGAATGAAAATCGCACGCCGTAACCTGCTGGGAAAACTGGCTTCAGGAACCGTTGCGAGCATCGGTGTCCTGGGCATGCCTGCCATCGCACGCGCCCAGGAGGCAGTAAAGTGGAAGATGCAGTCGTTGTGGGATGGCGGCACCACCCCACAAAAGTTTGAAGAAGTATTCGTCAAGCGGGTCGCAGAGCTGACCGACAACAAATTCCAGATTCAACTTTATTCCGCGGGTCAGCTTGTTCCCGCCAATCAGGCATTTGATGCAGTGCGCGGCGGCGCCTTCCAGATGATGAAAACGTTCGACGGCTACGAGGCGGGAAAAATCCCTGGTCTGGCTTTTACCAGTACTGTTCCCTTCGGATTTCCAGAACCCGATCAATACGAAGCCTGGTTCTACGAAAAGGACGGACTGGCCCTGGCCAGAGAGGCCTATATGCCTGCGGGCCTGTATTACATCGCCCCCACCGTATATGGGCCGGAACCAATACATTCGCGCGTGCCGATCAAATCACTCGCAGATCTGAAAAACAAAAAGGGCCGATTCGTCGGACTGGCTTCCACGGTCATGGGAGCCCTTGGCGTGTCAGTGACCACCCTTGCAACAAACGAAGTCTATTCGGCTTTGGACAAGGGGGTGATCGATTTTGCCGACCGTGGCGATTTGACCGCCAACCTGGAGGCCGGCCTGGCAGAAGTAGCCAAGTACATCGTCATGCCCGGCCCGCACCAGCCGACTACGGCGACAAGTTACGTAGCGAACCGCAGCGCATATGAAAAACTCTCTGCATCCAATAAAACGGCGCTGGCAACCGCAGCCAGGGAAATCTCCGGCGCCTTGCGTCAGCATATTCTTGTCGCTGACACCCTGGCATTGAAAGCATTCCAGAGCAAAGGCGTAGAAGTCGTATCGTTGAGCGCGGATGAACTGGCGCAAGGGCGAGTGCAGGCGGTCAAGGCATGGGAGTCTGCAACCAAAGGCAATCCCCTGGCCAAAAAAATGATGGACAGCCAAATTGCGTTTATGAAAGATCTCGGGCTGCTGTCTTGAAAACTCAACTGAAATAGACACTATCTGCAACATCGTTTTTTTTGGATTTATCCCATGCCAGCTCTTGTCTCCACCTATATCCAGGGCATTACCCGCATCAATAAATTCTTTTTCAATATTGCATCATTGCTCATTTTTCTGATCGTTTTTTCGATGTTGTACGAAGTGGTCAGCAGATATGTGTTCCATGCCCCTACAACCTGGGGCATGGAGCTGGCAACACTACTGTTCGGCCCTTACTTTCTGCTCGGAGGCGCATACTTGCTGCACATGCGAGGCCATGTCAACCTGGACTTACTGCAAAAAAAACTGTCTGCCAGAAACCGGCGTCTTCTCGATTTATTCAGTTTTTTGATCATCATTGCATTCAGCATTATCATTTTCTCCTATTCTTTCCCGCCCGCGATGCAGGCATGGGAATATAAGGAAACATCGTTTTCCGCCTGGAATCCACCAGTCTGGCCCGTCAAGTTTGCCATACCCATATCAGTCTTATTACTGGGATTGCAGAGTTTGGCCGAAATGCTGTTGATCCTGTATAGAGAACAGGATCAACAGCCATGAGCGCAAACATTATTCTGATCATTATGTTTGCCGGATTGACGCTGTTCATGCTCACCGGCCTGCCTATCGCCTTCGTCCTTGGTGGCTTGTCACTGCTCATTACGGTGACGCTTTGGGACGCGAATGCAGTTGTAATCATGGTGCTGCAGATTTTCGATACGATGCGTTCCGAGGCGCTATTGGGCATCCCCCTGTACATTTTCATGGCGGCCATTTTGCAACGCACCGGCGTGATTGAAGAGCTCTATGGCGTCATGGAGATCTGGTTTGGCCGCTTGCGGGGCGGGCTGGCCATAGGCACCGTTCTGATCTGCGTGCTGATGGCTGCGATGACCGGCGTTGTCGGCGCAGCAGTGACTGCAATGGGGCTGTTAGCCATGCCGGAAATGCTCAAGCGGGGATATGATCCGAAACTTGTTACCGGCACGATCTGCGCGTCCGGCACACTCGGCATTCTCATTCCGCCGTCCATCCTGACCATTGTATATGCCGTTACAGCCCAGGTCTCGATCGGCAAGATGCTCATTGCCGGCATCGTGCCGGGACTGATTCTCGCCGTTTTCTACATTCTGTACATTCTGTACATCGCCTATGCACACCCCGAACGCATTCCCCAGTCCCGGCGTGAACGCGTCCCCTTGGCGACCAAACTGCGCAGTGTAAAAGGCGTCGTTTTTCCCATTATCCTTGTCATCTTAATCCTGGGTTCGATCTTTTTCGGCATCGCCACCCCAACCGAAGCGGCCGCTGTCGGCGTGGCCGGTGCATTCATCATCGGGATGCTGAAACGAAAACTGGACTATTCGGGCATTCGCCACGCAACGTTCGAAACAGCGAAAGCCACTACCATGATCTTGTGGATTACCATTGGCGCAAAAGCCTATGTCTCTGTTTTTACGGGCCTGGGCGGCGCCGATACGCTCCTGAGCCTGATCCGCGACATGCAGGTTCACCCTTACGTCATATTGGCTGCCATGATGCTGATTCTGATCTTCCTGGGAACGGTCCTGGACGAAATCGGCATCATCCTGCTTACGGTGCCTGTCTTTCTGCCTATCGTCAAATTGCTCGGCTTTGACGAGATCTGGTTTGGCGTTTTGTATGCCATCACGATACAGACCGGTTATATCAGCCCTCCTTTTGGCTACACCCTGTTCTATATCAAGGGGCCGTTACCCGCGCACCTGGGCATGGGAACCGTATACAAAGGCGTTCTGCCGTTCATGCTATTGCAAATGTGTGCGCTGATCTTTTGCGCAGCCTTCCCGGATCTTGTTACCTGGCTTCCGTCCTTGATGGACAGACGTTGATCTTTTATCTTTTAAAACGGAACGAAACACCATGCCTGAACTCAGCTCTCGAATTGCCGGCTTTCACAAACTGGGAATACAGGGTCGCCTGGATATTCTGCAAAAACGCTGCGATCTGGACCCGGAAACGGTCCAAGCCATGCTAAACACGGGCAATTTGCCCTCTGACACTGCCGATCATCTTATCGAGAATGTTGTTACCACCATGAACATACCGGTGGGCATCGCCACAAACATGAAAGTGGATGATGTTGATGTACTGGTGCCTATGGCGACAGAAGAATCCTCGGTGGTTGCCGCGGTTTGCAATGCTGCCAGACAGTGTTATGACTCCGGCGGCTTTACCAGCTCCATGTCGGGCTCTCAGATGATCGCCCAGATTCAACTGGTTAACATCACCAACCCGCAGTTCTGCAGAATCGCCATACTGGAACAGAAAGCGCAGATAAAAACGCTGTGCGACGATTGCGACCCCATTTTACTTTCACTGGGAGGCGGCCTGCAGGACATCGAAGTGCGTGTGGTGGACACAGGCATCGGGCCCATGGTCATTACACACCTGATCGTTGACACGCGGGATGCCATGGGAGCCAATGCAGTCAATACCATGGCAGAAAAGCTGGCGCCGCTGATTGAACAATGGACTGGCGGCAAGGTGTATTTGAGAATTCTTTCAAACCTTGCTGACCGACGTCTGGCCCGGGCACATGCGACCTGGACTTGTGAGGCGATTGGCGGAGAAGCAATACGCGACGGCATCATGAGCGCCTATCATTTTGCCCAATCTGATCCTTATCGCGCAGCTACCCATAACAAGGGGATCATGAACGGCGTGTCGGCGGTCGTGCTGGCAACCGGCAATGATACGCGCGCCGTAGAGGCCGGCGCTCACGCCTATGCCGCCCGTGACGGGCGCTACGGCAGCCTGACGCACTGGGAAATCAACAAAAACGGAGATCTTGCCGGCAGCATTGAAATTCCAATGGCCGTAGGCCTGGTCGGCGGGGCAACCAAACTGCATCCTACGGCAAAAACCAATCTGCACATACTCGGTGTAAAAAGCGCAAATCAATTGGCACGAATTATTGCTGCCACCGGACTGGCGCAAAATTTTGCGGCGTTAAAAGCGCTGGCAACGACAGGAATCCAAAAAGGCCATATGGCGTTGCATGCTCAAAATGTCGCCATGATGGCCGGCGCAGTCGGCCAGCAAATTGATCTGGTGGCCAATGCCTTGATCGCTCAGGGCGCCATACGCATAGACATCGCCCGGAATATACTTCATGACATAACCAGGGGCCAATAAATCCCGTCCTGGCACTTATCCCTGACGTGCCAGGACAACCTGATTTGACCTCAGGACTGCTGATTCAGCACTTTCGGTGACAGTTCATTGCCATGATATTTTTTGTATATATCGTTAAGCTTGCCGTTTTTCAGATTTTCAAGAATCCATTTGTCCAGCCATGCCTTGAGTTCGGGATTGTTTTTAGGCATGGCAATGCCCAGCATGAATTCATGCTGGACAAATTTCGTCTCAAACGGATTGCCGGTCTGCTTCTTGTTTATTTCCGCAACGATAGGCCACTGGGAAGAGACCGCCTGCACCTGCCCTGAAACACCGGCAGTTACCAGTGTGGCGTCATCTTCAAAACGGCGAATATTCGCGTCCTTGGCATTCTTTGTCACGTCGGCGTCATTGACCGTTGCACGCGTTACGCCCAGACGCAGGCCCTTGAGATCTGCATAATTCTTGATCTGCACATCCTTGGGTGCTGCAACAATGGTCTGCAGCGACGCATACGGGACAGTGAAATCCACCACTTTGGCGCGCTCAGGGGTAATCGACAGGCTTGAGACCGTCAGGTCTGCCTTGCCGGTCTGAATGCTGGGCACCCGCGCAGCATTGGTAATCTGCACCAGATCCAGTTTGACGCCCAGATCCTTGGCCAGCAATTTGGCTGTGTCCACGTCAGAGCCTTCGGGTTCCATATTAGCGTTAGCATAACTGAACATCGGTACGCCCATTGCAACGGCCACGCGGATCGTGCCATTTTTCTTAATGGTATCCAGGGCATCGGCATGGCTTGCCGCACAAACGCCCATCAGACCCAGACCGAGACCGATCTTTTTCACTGTCTGTATTAATTTCATTTGTCGTCCTAATTTATGAATATAGTGAACTGCGATTAATTGCTATAGCCCGGTACCAATAAACTGCTGCAGCTCGCGGGTTTGTGGATTGGTCAGGATTTCCGGGCCACCGGTTTCCCAAACCATACCCTGATACATATAAATCACCTTGTCGGCAATTCTGCGTGCGAAAGACATTTCGTGCGTGACCAGCACCATGGTCATCCCGCCTTTAGCCAGATCTTCAATCACCCTGAGCACCTCACCGGTCAATTGCGGATCCAGTGCAGAGGTGACTTCGTCAAACAGCATGACTTTGGGTTCCATGGCCAGCGACCGGGCGATCGCCACCCGCTGCTGCTGACCACCAGACAACTGCTCCGGATAGCTTTCCGCTTTTTCAGCCAGGCCCACTTTTTCGAGCACGTACTGCGCCTTCTGGCTGCACTGCTCGCGCGATAACTTGCGCACATGCTTTAACGCGAGCATGATATTTTGCCGAACCGTCAGGTGCGGAAACAGGTTGTAGCTCTGGAACACGATACCCACATCCTTGCGCAACTCGCGCAAATTGACCGTGCCGGTACCGAGTTCATGACCGCAAACGGATATGGACCCGCTGTTGATGGTCTCCAGATGATCCATGCAACGCAGCGCCGTACTTTTTCCCGAACCGCTTTGGCCGATAATCGCCACTACCTGGCCCCGTTCTATTTCAAACGACACGCCCCTGAGCACCTCGTTCTCTCCGAACTTCTTGTGCACATCCCGCACATTAACGATTGCCGACATTCAGTTTTCTCTCCATGGCCCTGCTCCATAACGACAATGGATAACAGAGCACAAAATAAAAGGCGCCCACCAGCACGAAAACCAGAAATGGCTGGAACAGCGAGTTATTGATAATCTGGCCGGCGCGCGTCAGCTCTACAAAGCCCACCACCGAAGCCAGCGACGTCAATTTGATAACCTGCACCAGGTAGCCGACCGACGGCGGCAATGACATACGCAATGCCTGCGGAATGATCACCAGAATCAGCGACTGCCAGCGCGACAGACCCAGGCACTCCGAGGCTTCCCATTGCGTTTTCTCTATGGCCTGCACACTGCCGCGCCAGATCTCACCCAGAAATGCGCTCACATGAATCATCAGCGCAATGGCGGAAGCCACCAGTGGCGCGACGTTGATGCCGAAAATGCCGACCCCGAAATAAACAATAAAAAGCAGAACCAGCAAGGGAATCCCCTGAATAATCTGGATATATGCAGAGGTGACCACCCGGACCGGTCTGTGGACCGAGACGCGCGCCAGCATTACGACGAAACCTGCCACGGAGCCAAGCGCAAATGAAATAAGCGACAACACCAGCGTCCAGCCCACGCCCTTGAGCAGATACAGCAGTTGTACGGACGAAAATGAATCCATTTGCTACCCCCTGATCGTGACGGCAGGCAGCTTGCGCGCCACCGCCTTTCGCTTGCGGGCTGCCGCATTACCCACGGAAGCCGAACGGCGCTGCGCCTGGGCAATCACTCGCTTGCGCCGAAACAGCAGTTGCCCGGCCAGCCAGAAAAGCAGCCGTAATACGACTGCCAGCAGCAAGTAAAGCGTAGCGACCACGATGTAGGACTCCAGCGAAAGGAACGTTTCCGACTGCACATTATTGGCCACCGCAGTAAGCTCCTCTGTGGAGATTTGCGACGTAATAGACGACATCAGCATCATCAGAATGAACTGACTCGTAATGGCCGGATACACTTTCTCAAAAGCCGGCAACATAATGACGTGCCAATAAATGCGTGGCCTGGATAGCCCAAGGCATTCAGCCGCCTCAATCTGTCCTCTGGGAATGGCGTCCATGCCGGCACGGATAATCTCCGACGAGTAGGCGCCCACGTTGATGACCATCGCAATGACCGCGGCCACTGCGGCCGGCATCTGCAACCCGATACTGGACAGCCCGAAATAGAAAATGAATATCTGCACCAGAAATGGTGTGTTGCGAATCGTCTCTACGTAGACCGCGCAAGCCCGATTTACCCAGCGAAACCGGCTGCGGCTGCCGATCGAACAGAAAATACCGATAGCCAGGCCAAACACCGTCGAGGCCAGGGTCAGTTCAAGCGTCAGCACGGCTCCGTCAAGAAACGTATGCCAGTAAGGAAGCAGGCCCGCGAAATTAAAATCGTACTGCACTTATATCTCCCATCCAGACTGGCCGGTTTTATATAGTTCTGCAGTCATATGCATTACTCGAACGGGCCCTGGGCGGTGAAGGCGCCGCCCTGATAGACCGACACGGGATCATCGTCAGCCGGCATGGGCTGACGTTCCACCTGCTCGCGGAAAATTTCAGATGTATCCTGCGCCACGAAGTGAAGCCTGGCCGCCAAATGGTTGTCCCACCAACCATTTTTGTTATCGGACATGCCATACACAATCGTATGCCCCACTCCCTCGGTTACCAGCGAGCAACGAATAAGTTCGGTCAAATCGCGAGCGCTGATCCACGTGTGCATCATGCGCCGGTCTTTCGCGACCGGGAAGCAGGACCCGATACGGATACTGACCGTCTCAATGCCATAACGATCAAAATAGAAACTGGCCATTTCTTCGCCATAGGCCTTGGACAGACCGTAATAGCCATCGGGCCGGCGCGGCACCCCGGCGTCAATGGTTTGATCCTGCCGGTAAAAGCCGATCGCGTGATTCGAACTGGCGAAAACCACTCTTTTGACACCATGCCGTCGAGCGCCTTCATAAATATGAAACACACCCTTGATATTTGCCTCAAGAATTTCTTCAAAAGAACGCTCAACCGATACCCCGCCCATGTGCACGATGGCATCACAGCCAGCCACCAATTGATCGACCGATGCCTTGTCGGCCAGGTTGCACAGAATAAGCTCTTCACCGGCTGTCGCCTCCGGTTTGTCCGTAGGAGCAATGATGTCAGACAGCCTAAGGGTGTCAGCGAAGGGTTTAAGCGTGTGACGCAGCACGGTGCCAAGCCCGCCGGCAGCACCGGTTAACAGTAAACGTTTAAAGGGTTTTGTCTCTTGCACGGATATCTCAACTCAATTACAGCGATGGTTTATGGGCCTCATTGTTGTATGTTATCTGACATCTTGAAATTGTGGTTTACCCTAGAAGCGGGCATAAAGGTGTTTCACAAGACCGCTACCTGGCCGCCACCAGGAGGGAGAATCCTCGCTGATCTTTGGCACACGCAGCAACAACAACGGCTTGTGACGACCCGCGGCCGGGTTAGTCCCGCTTTCCCGGTGCGACGCTCTATGACAGGCGACTTATATTACTCTGACCCCGATATGCCTGGCATCTCCGAAGCACTCGCGACAATCAGGCGGCGCGACTGATTGTCGCTGTCCGATTATCCCCCTTGAAAATGTCTTTTGGCCCTGCCCAGCAAAATGATGGAAGCGATCGTGGGCACTAACAACGATAGAAAACCGTAACCGAATCCGCCTGCAACCTGTGATACCACGCCGATAGCCGGCGGCCCTAAAACGACACCCAGATAGGTTACCGCCAGCGTAGCGCCAGTGACAGACCCCGATTTTCCCTCGGGCGCACGCCTGGCCACTTCTGCCAGATATACGCCGTTCCAGCCAATGGCAGTGGCGCCAAAAATGGCAAAAACAAAGATGATCCACCATTGGCTTGACGCCATGTCAATGTAAAAGACGCCAGCGGCAGACAAGAGCATGCCGGCGGCCAGCACCAGCAACATGCTCCAGGTGGAAAAAAAGTTATCTGCCAGATAGCCCCATAAGATACGCCCTATCACCCCTGCCGCCTGCGACACTGAAAGAAAAACGCCCGCCAGCACCAGCGACATGCCAACTTCGTCATGCAGAAATGTAATAGCATATGTCATTAACGTGAGCTGGCATACAGAAAAGCAAAAGGAACAGACCGCTAGCGTTCGCAATACAGGAACGCGATAAATCGTCCCCAGCGCACCAATGAACTCTTCTTTGAAGGATTTTCTGGTTCCGGTCGCCGCAGGCTCCCACGAACGCGGAGCAAACAGCGACACCACTGCGCAAATAAACAGCACTATACAGACGACGCTCAGGGCGCCGCGCCAGCCGGCCGTTTGCATCAGACTGGGCATGATCATGGCTGCCAGTACGCCGCCCAGCGGCACGCCGGTTTGCTTGATAGAAAAAATCAGACTTAACCGGTGCATGGGTGTATTTTTAATCAGTATTTGCGAACTGCACGGTGTGACCGGACCATAGCCCAGACCGATGAATATGCCTGCCGCTGCCAGCGTCCAGACGGCCGGCGCCACCACGAACAGTGTCAGGCCGACGGCAGAAGACAGCAGACACAAAGCACTCAGCCGGATCGGTCCAACCATGGTCAGCATCGCGCCTGCGCTCAGGCTGCTTAACATCGCAGATAAATAGGCCACGGCAATATAAAAACCGATATAGCCGGCAGGCACGCCCAACTGCTCTGACAGCACGGGGGCCATCACCGGCGGCACCAACAACACCATGGTCGCCAGCGCCTGAATGGTCAGTGTCAGAATAAGCACCATCCAGCCTGCGCGGCTATCCTGTTTTTTTCTGACAAGGTCAGGCTGAGTATTCGAATTAGTATTTGTCATAGCCCACTTATGTGGAAAAATCGTTATACCTGACCTCGTCGATTTTTCAATGACAGGGCCCTGCAGGTAGCTTACCAGCCTGATCGATAGGAGCCACCATACACTGGCTGTAAGCGTATTTCGCCTTATTGAAAAAATCCTGGCCTGCACGCCGCTGACATAAGAGCAGATATGACGACGTCGCCTTTTCAATGCGTCGCTGCCCGTAACCAGACATGATCCGCCATATTGTATACAACATTCAAAAATAGCCCATTGATTGTGAAATAATCTATTAATTCTTTATCGTTGCAGACCGATTGACAGTGAAAACGCCAAAGCCGATCACGGATCTGTTCACGCGACACGTCGCCAGTCTTAACCACAGTCACTGTTTTCAGGCTTGCACGAATCACACCAGGCCAGGTGCGCCTTTGTCACAAAACACATTGAATAGACTTCTTCAGATTTGCCAGAGGACTGGTCTGTTCAAAGATCACATTGGCTTTTTGGGCAGCCGGTTGAGCCTGCGCAATGATGCCATCGATTGCCGTCTGGGCGAATACGAAAAACTGTCGCGCCTGATAGCAAAAAACGCCTGGAAATATACCAAATTACTGTAAAGTGGCTTGCTTGAACCCATAATTTAATTCATGCCGGATATGACCAAACCAACCTTGACCTCCATTCAGGCACAGCTCGAAGCGTTTGCCAAAGCCAGAGACTGGGACCAGTACCATTCGCCAAAAAATATCGCCATGGCGCTGTCGGTGGAAGCCGCAGAGCTGGTGGAAATATTTCAGTGGAAAACAGAAGCCGAATCGGCCGCCCTGAACGAACAGGACCAACTGGCAGCCCGGCATGAGATTGCTGACGTGCTGCTGTATCTGCTGACCATCAGCCGAGTCCTTGAGATTGACATTTTGCAGGCCGCACAGGAAAAACTTCAGTTGAATGCTCAGAAATACCCAGTGCAAAAAAGCAAAGGCAATGCAAAGAAATATGACCGGCTCGATGGCTAACGGCAAACCCATTTCCGAGTTGATGCCAGAAGGTCAGCGGGTACAAGCACCCGCAGCAGCGACGAAGAACGCGAATGCGAATGTGGATCTGTTTACGCCCTGGCTGAAAAAATGGCATCTGGTCCAGGACGGCGCTCCCATTACAACCCCGGGCAGCAGCCTGCTGCCGGTAAAGATGAACGGTGCTCCGTCCATGCTCAAGATTGCGGGCGACGAGCACGAAATACGCGGCGGAAAAGTATTGGAATGGTGGGATGGCAACGGCGCTGCCAGGGTATTTTCGCTTAGCGCCAACGCCTTGGTGATGGAACGGGCCCAGGGCCAGCAGTCTTTGATGCATATGGCTTTGCATGGCCAGGACGACCAAGCCAGTCGTATTGCCTGCAACACGCTGGCAAAGCTACACGCCCACGCGCAGAACGTGTCGCACCGACCCGAATTGGCGCCTTTATCCATGTGGTTCGATGAACTGTTCGCTGCCGCCAGATACGACTCTGTATTGCAGGAGAGCGCAAGCGCGGCGCAGCGGCTACTGGCCGAACCCGAAGATCTGACGGTGCTGCATGGCGACATCCACCATGAAAACATTCTGGATTTTGAAGACCGCGGCTGGCTTGCCATCGACCCCAAGGGGCTGCTGGGCGAACGCGGCTTTGACTACGCCAACCTGATCATGAATCCCGATTTACCGACCGTCACCGATCCGGCGCGCTTCACGCGCCAGGTACACGTCGTGTCGCAGACGGCTGGCCTGGATCGCCGCCGCTTATTAAGCTGGGTCCTGGCGTTCGCCGGCCTGTCGGCTGTGTGGTTCAGGCAGGATGCCTGCGAGGCGCAGGCACAGCAGGATCTGAACGTGGCGCGCCTGGCAATCCAGGCCCTTTCACAGAACCTGGATTAACAGCGCGTCATGTGTTCACTCCAGCGTAAACCCTGCATTGATCGTGACCTGCCAGTGGGCCACTTTGCCGTCGACAACGTGGCCACGGGTTTCAGTAACAGTAAACCATTGAATGTTCCTGACGGTCTCATTGGCTTTGGCCAGCGCATTGCCTACTGCTTCTTCAATGCTGGTTTTTGATGAACCGGTCAGTTCAATATGCTTATAAACATGATCGCTCATGGCGCTGCTCCCTGTAGTGTGGATAGGCACTTACCATGTTACGGCGATTGGACTATTTATGCAATCAGACAACAATCAAGCTGTTTTGCAAGTAGCCGGCACGTGCAGCAAGTTATCGAAAATATCCTCGCTGCCCATCTGCCCGCCTTTTAACATTACAGTCAAGCCGTCCAGCGCAGGGTCGTCGCTATGCATTGAGCAAACCGTTACCCCCGGCGACAGCACTCCTGAATAAGACAGCGCCCATACGTCCAGTTGCGCGATCGCCTGGCTGGAGGTATCGCCACCCGCAATTCCAAGCTGACCCAGGCGCCCCCCCTGCTCTGACAGCAATTGCAACGTCCTGGACACAAACCGGGCGGTGGCCGCTGCCAGTTCGGCCGACGGTATTGTGCTGTCGCGCCCCCTTTGCTGGTCGACATAAGCCAGGACATGACGATCAGCGCCAAGCTCATCAACAATGCGCTGGCATTGTGCAGCGCGGTAGGTCGCGTCATCCAACAGCGGGCGCGCCAGCAACGGCAGCTTTACATACCCGCGGGCTGCCCGCACCTGCGCAGCGGTAACGGGAGACAGGCTTCCCGCCAGCACGAAAGTTGGACCCCCGGGTGACACACGTTGTGTCTCGTCAATCATATCACCCGAAGCGCTATGGATTTTCTCACCACTAGCTTCTGCTGCCGCCAGTGCCTGCAGCACAACACTTGATCCAACAACCAATGCTGTCCCATGGGCATTGGCGATACGCAGGATCTGTCGCCCCACGCTGGCAAGCTGCGCACTATCGGAAACATCGAAAAGCACACCGGAGTCCATTTTGCCGTTGCCACTGCCACAACGCCGGACAGCGTCATCTACAAGCGCATCAAGCCGGGCCACCTGCTGCCCGTAAGCGGTATAAGGAATATTGCGAACATCTGCCATTGCCTGCGATTGCAGATGCAATCGCAGGTCGGCTTCATGCATTGGTGTCACTGGGTGACATTGCATTGTTGGATGCCGGTCAAGACGATGCACCTGGCCTGAATGCCCGGCGGCAGCAAACAAATTGCCAAAGCAGCAATAACGGCCGATATCGGGCTGGCCACCGACAAAAAGCGCGAACGACGCTGCCACATAGTCGCCCAGGATATTAACCGCAGCTCCCAGACTCCCGGTGTGCACGGCACTGTCGAAAGTGGAGCAGCATTTGTAATGCAACACCGGCACGCGCTGCGAGTGGAAAAAACGCCCGATCTTCGGCAAACAGACTTGCATCTGTTGTGGGCTCATGCCCCGCGCGGTACCGGCGATGCCGATTGCGTCAAGAATCCCGACATGCGCCAGTTGCGCCTCGGTCGGCACATCCAGAAACAGGATGCTGCGTAGATTCGCACGTGCGGCGACGGCCAGCGTGTCAGTCGCCCCGGTAAAATCATCGCCATACCAGCCGAACTTCAGGCTCATGATTGCCGTTCGCCAAAAAATGCCAGCGCCGCCTTCAGCTCGGGCATACTACAAGCGTATTCCTGCAGCGTTGCCCCTTGCTGCTGCGCTGCCCAGGCCTGGCGCAGGCTGACCACCCCGGCAGCCGGCCCCATGGGATGGGCCAGAATCCCGCCGCCGGACATGAACAGCAGATCCTGGCTTTGAATCGACTGCCAGGTCACGGGGACCGTACCGGCCCATTGCCCCGAAGAAAACACCGGCAACACCCGGTCATCGACCGAGTCGGACATGCATGCCAGGGAGTCGGATGCGGCCGCCACCACCTCGCTATCGGGCTGTGAGAATTTTCCCTGCAAACCATGCACATGCATGTGATCTACCCCTGCCAGGCGCCACATCGCCTGATACGGCTGATATGCCATTCCCAGCATCGGATGTCGCGAGATGGCCCCAAAGCCGTTACGATGGCCATGGATAGCAAGCGGCGTACTCTTTCTGAGACTTTCAATTGCCGAGAATCCGCAATAATTCAGGCTGGCCATCACACAGGTGCCTTCCTCCTGTTCAACCAGGTCGGCATGACGCCGCATGGCATCCAGATCATCGCTAATATTAAACGCCATCATGACCTTTTTGCCGGTACGCTGTGCATGCGCGCGGATGACTGCCATCACCGCAGGCACACGTCGGGCCAGCGGCGCATGATCCGGATTGGCGCATACTTCATCATCCTTGATGAAATCAACCCCCGCCTCGCATAAGGTTTTTACCAGCGCCGCCGTCTGCGCTGCGCTCATACCCACATTGGGCTTGATAATGGTGCCCACCATGGCGCCTGCCGCCACGCCGATACTGGCGCGCGTACCGCCAATACCCAAGCGCGGCAAGGCAAACCGCATGCGAAAGGAAGCAGGAAGCGTAAGCGATTCAAGACGTAAACCGGTCACTTCACCCAAATCGTACAAATTGCCGGACACCGTTGCGGCCAGCGTGGCCAGATTTGCGCCAAAATTGGCAATCGGAAATGAAATATCAATGCGGGCGCGCCGCCATGGGCCGCTGACGTTTCTGCGTTCGAGCCAGGCATTGGGCAGGCTGGGCTTATCGCTCACGGGCAACTCGGTCACTGCGGTTACCGTGGCGCGGGCCCTGTCCCTCAATTCATCGGTCTCCCCGGCAACCCGGGTAAAGGTTCCGCAGGATTGTTCACCGGCCATGATCTCGGCCACCTTGGCCGGATCCAACGGCGTTTCGACCACATAGCGGGCCTGCACTACAGTGTCGCTCATAATGTATCCAGGTCTGGAAACGGCCGGATCGCCTGCTGGCCATCCCAGCCTTGCGATGTCGCACGAATCAGGTCGAACAGCCGCCCCTTGGGGCCGGCTACTTCCGACAGTTCAATGACGGTTCCCGGATGATACTCAGTATCAAAATAGATGAACCGGCCCTGCTCGCCCACTTCGCCGCTCATGCGCGGCTTGAAACCCTGTCTGAGCAACCGTTCAAGATCGGCATCGTAATGTTCGGTCCAGTAAGCGACATGTTGCAGGCCGGTGCGACCCGCCTGCAGAAAATCGCGGTACATCGACGGAACGTCGTTGCGCGTCTGTATCAGCTCTACCTGCACGAAACCGGAATTGGCCAGCGCGACTGAATTATGTGGCTCATAGGCCTGACCATCATATTGATAGTTGCGAATCGGCACCTGGGGGTTGTAATACCAGGGACCCACGCCCAGCGTGTCGCTCCAGTAAGCCATTGCCGCTTCGATATCGTTTACAACGTATCCCAGCTGGCGAATTTCGCCAAAGAATGTACTCATAATGTGTTCCAGCTATTTGATAAAAATGATGCCTGTGGTAACAGGCATCATGAACCTGTATGGCGAGATGATTTATTTAATAAAACCAGTGGATATCCAGGGAACAAATGTCACGATCATCAGACCGACAAACAGCGCAACAACGTAACCCCAGATATAGCGCATACCTTCAGACGGATTGACCTTGCCGATTGCGCAAGCGCCGTAATACCCCACACCGAATGGCGGCGCAAACAGGCCGATGCCCATCGCAAAAATGACCACGATCGAATAGTGCACATCATGAATATCCAGGGTGCGTGCGACCGGAAAGAGCAACGGCCCGAACAGGACGATGGCAGGAATACCCTCCAGAATACTTCCCAATACGATGAACGCAAATACCGAGATAATCAGAAAGCCATAACCGCCGCCCGGCACGTTCGCCATCAGCGCCGCCAGGTCACTGGAAAAGCCGGATTGCGTCAGCGCCCAGGCCATCGCCGTAGCGCAGCCGATAATCAGCATGATGGCGCCTGAGAGCGTCGCCGTTTCTACCAGGATTGGTGTCACGCGCTTCCAGTTAAACTGCCGGTACACCAGCAGGCCCAACAGAATGGAATACACCACCCCGATGGTAGAGACTTCAGTTGCTGTGGCAATACCCTCTACCACGGCAGCACGGATGACGAAAGGCAGCGAGATGGCAGGCAAGGCAATCAGCAGGAAACGAAAAATATCACGCCTGGGTACTTTGGCAACCTTTGTCAGATCTTCGCGGCGATAGCGCCAGCCGACCACGACACACAGACACAATCCCAGAACCACGGCCGGCAATATGCCTCCGGTAAACAGGGCGGCAATGGATACCCCGGTAACCGAACCGATGGTTATAAGCACAATAGACGGGGGAATGGTCTCGGTCTGCGCGCCCGTCGCCGACAGCAACGCAACAAGCTCGCCCTTTTTGGCGCCGCGCTTTTCCATCTCGGGAAACAGTACCGGTGTAATGGCGGCCATATCGGCGATTTTGGAACCGGAAATACCGGAAACCAGATACATGGCGCCGATCAATACGTAAGACAGACCACCGCGAACGTGCCCCAGGCAACTGGCCAGGAACCGGATCATGGCCCGCGCCATTCCCGTCATTTCTATAAGCGCGCCCAGGAAGATAAACAGTGGTACGGCCAGCAGAATCAGATGCGACATGCCTTCATTCAAACGCCCCACCATCACGACAATCGGGGTCTGGGTCGTCAGCGTCAGATAGCCAAAGGTGGCCAGCGCAAAGGAAAATGCGATCGGCACACCTGAAAAGACGCAAGCGGCTACCACGAAGACAAAGAAAATCACCAGATTGAATTTCCCAAGCCCCATCAAGACGGGATGCGCCAGCCAGAATACAGCCAGCAATGCCAGCGTGGCGCCCAGGCTGGTCAACAGCTGCTTGCGATTGGCTGCCATGCTCATCCGCAAGATCGACGTGGCAATCATGAGTGCAATACCCACCGGCAATGCGGCTGCGTGCCACGCATTGCTGATTTCCAGCGCCGGCGTCACAATATAGGATTCTTCGTAGGCATACTCGAAGGCTGGATACAGAAACAGCACAAGGAAGGCCAGCGATGCAGACGAAGCAAACCCTTCGAGCAACAAACGCCGGTTGGGAGAGACACGGTCAATAAAGGCGGTCATACGCATGTGTTGCCCGCGCCGCAACGCGATTACCGCCCCTAGCATGGACAGCCAGAGAAACAGGATCGACGCCAGCTCATCGGTCCACACCAATGGCACATGTAATACGTACCTTGCTGCGACACCCGAAAATAAAA
>DATGQC010000477.1:0-4797 GCA_035304425.1 Advenella sp. | reverse complement strand
AAAAGGTTGGCGATATCGAAGAGTGTAAAAGGCTGGCCGTGTAGAAGAGGTGACGATGCAGAAGTCCGTAGCGTGCCAGCTCGAATCGAGCCTGTGATAGGGGGGCGCATCAGGGCACGCAGCGGATCAACTTTGTGTGCGGCAGGCAGGGGCGCAAAGCGCTGCGTCAAGGCAATGACGCTGAAGATCTGTCACTAAACCCGGCATTGCCGCAGGCTGTCACTGAGGGGGCGCCGCAAAGGTGCTCTGGCGGCGTGGCTGAGGCAGAAATGTTCAGCGCCCGGGGGCGTGAGCCGGGAGCTTGCCACATTGAGCTGCTGGCCGCACGACGCCGCTTTCATTACATCGGTTGCTTCTTTCCGGCCCGTATTTCAGGTTTGTATTGTCTGGGCAATGGGATTACACTTTCGCACGCTGGCCGTCATGGCCATTGATCACCGCCGGACGAACGCTGCCTTATGAAAACTGAACCACGATCACATGCCACTGGGCCCTTGGGGCTGACCATGGGAGATGCCGCAGGCATCGGTCCCGAACTGGTAGCCAGGTTGTTCAGCCAGGGCCTGCCGGCCAGCACCGTGGTGTACGGGGATGTTGGCGCGGTATCGCGAGCAGTTGCCCAATTGGGACTGGCGCTGCCGGTTAACGCCTATGAGTCGGTTGCGCAGTGGCGGGCGGCACAGCCCACCCAGGCAAATTCATCTGAAATACCGGTAATTAGCTGTAGCGATCCGTTGCCTTCGGACTTGCCGCTGGGGCGGGTGAGTCCGCAGGCGGGCCTGGCATCCTACCATTTTCTTCTGACCGCGATTACCGACGCCATGGCCGGCAACATCTCGGCAATTGTCACGGCGCCCATCAACAAGCTCTCGCTGAAGGCGGCTGGCGTCGATTTTCCCGGGCATACTGAAATCCTGGCACACGCAGCAGGCGTGCCCAGGGTTGCAATGATGTTGCTTAACGAGCAATTGCGCGTGATTCTGGTGACAATTCATGTGGCTTTGAGCAAAGTGCCTGCGCTGATTACGTTGGAAAACGAGCTGGATACGATCCGGCTGGCTGATCGCGCGTGCCGGATGCTGGGTCTGGCGTCTCCCCGCATTGCCGTTGCCGGACTCAATCCGCATGCTGGCGAGGGCGGACGGTTCGGTCATGAAGACGACGCAGTCATCCGGCCGGCCATCGCAGCGGCCCGGGCCGAAGGTCTGGATGTAGATGGGCCCTATCCGGGCGATACGATTTTCATGCGGGCGCGGCGCGGTGAATTCGATATTGTCGTCGCGCAATATCATGATCAGGGCCTGATACCAGTGAAGTATCTGGGGGTGGACAATGGCGTGAACGTGACGGTGGGTCTGCCGTTTATCCGCACCAGCGTGGATCATGGGACCGCTTACGATATTGCCGGCAAGGGGCTGGCAGATCCGTCCTCGCTGCGCGTCGCCTGTGAACTGGCTCTGCAGATGCGCACCCCGGGTGTCTGATTTTCGCCCTGGCGGGACGCGTCACCGTAAAATACGTGGATAAGCGCCTGATTTAATGCTATAATGCCGGATTACGTAAAATTTTCTCGGAGAATCTCATGGCAGAAGTCAAACGCACTCGCCGCAACACGCTGGAGCGTCGTTGCCTGGGTAAAGCATTCAAACGTCTTTTCGTACGCTCTCCCAAGGGCGTATTCAAAATGCTGGAAAAAGTAAAGCGCGTATAAGCCAGTAAAACGCGTATAAGCCGGCGCTGCAGGCAAAGCGCCGCTGCTGTCGACCCGAGCGTAGGATCGTTGGCGTTGAGTGGCAGGCAGGTGTTGCCAATAAACGGCATGATGCGTCGTCGTTTTTTGATTGCACACGTGCATGAAGTGATAATGCGACACATTTAATGTGACGCATTGCTCGTCGGTAGCCGATGGCGTCTTTGCGCTACCGGCAGAGACTAAAAAAGCCACTTGTACAAGTGGCTTTTTTATCGCCTGTCTGCTGCAAGCGGTGCTTGTCCTGTCGGGCTTTCTGCGCGCAGGTTGTGGCGGAGCGAGACGCCGGCACGAGGCACCGTTGCGCTGCCCGGCAGTTTACTTTTTGCTACAAGTTGCACATCGTTTTCATCACATTCTCTGCTATCGTAAACCAACAAAAATAAAATAATGATCGGATTGAATACGTAAAGCCATGACGCAAAATCTTTATTTTTTTACGGTGTTGACGCCAACCTACAATCGCGCTCATACCCTTGAGCGCGTCTACCAGTCGTTGTGCGAGCAGCAGTTCAAGGATTTTGAGTGGCTGGTGATCGACGACGGTTCGACCGACAATACCCGCAATAGAATAGAAACCTGGCAAGTTGATTCGCCATTTCCGATCCGATACGTCTGGCAACCCAATCAGCATAAAAAAACGGCATTCAACACCGGTGTGAAGCAAGCCTGGGGGCGCCTGATTGTCGCGCTCGATAGCGATGACACGCTCTTGCCCGATTCGCTGCAATCGATGGCGGATGTCTGGCGTGGCATTCCCGATGACCTGAAAAGCGGCTATATCGCCGTTACCGGGTTGTGCGCGCGTCCCGATGGCAGTATTGTCGGCGATCGGTTTCCGGAAGACGTCATGGACATGACTTCACTTGATATGAATTTTAAATGTCATGTGAAGGGCGAGAAATTCGGCTGCCTGCAAACGCAGGTGCTCAAGCATTTCCCCTTTCCTGAAGATATCGATGGATTCGTTCCTGAAAGCATGGTGTGGCGGGCGATCGCGCGGGACGGATATCTCACGCGTTTTGTCAACAAAGTATTTCGCACCTACTACGAGAGTGACGATTCGCTGAGCAATGAAGGCGCCGTATCGGGTGAAAAGCATGCGCTGGGCATTCTGCTGCTGGCTCGCGATACGGTGGTCAATTGCCTGCCGTGGTTCCGCTTCCAGCCCATGTCGTTTTTGCTGGCTGCGGCGCGTTATACACGCTTTCGCATGCATCTGCAGCGTGCCGGCAAACCCCTGCCGCCTGCCGTGGAGTTGCAGGGCAATCTGTCACGGTTACTGGTCTCGCTGATGTATCCGGTCGGATGGGCGCTTTATTTGCGGGATCGTCGCAGACGCGCGTAAATGGTACGCACATGACATGAACCGGATTGATCGTGATGCAGATGCAGGCGCACGATGGCTATCGGCGCCTGCCTGCGCGCTGTGTGCATTGCGCATCTGCAGCGTATATCTTCAGCATGCATCCGCAGTGTCAATGGGGCAATTAATGCAACGTGGGTGACGGCGGGTCCTGGGGCGCAGGGGGCGGATCTTCCTCTTCATCGTCGTCGTCGTTTTCTTCGATTTCAAGCAATTCGCCGGGCTCCGGGTCCCGCATGCCAAACGGCAGCAGTTCTTCTATATCGTCTGCCCATTCCACTTCTTCGCCTTCAAAATCAATCCGTACGAAGCGTGCATTTTCGATATCGGTAATCTGGATACCCCATAGAAACTCGCAGGCGTAGACTTCCTCTTCGGGGTTTTCCAGGTCGCTGGACTCGCTGATCAGTCGTGCGCCGGGTCCGCCCATTTCGAGCGTGACGATATCGTCGGGGTTTTCATCTGCAATATCCAGCGGGACGCCGAACGCAACCCATTCCAGTCCGTCTTCGGTGGTATCGATTTCGGCGATGACCGGTTTGCCCAAATAGGCAGTGAGCGCATCTGCAGTTTTTTTCAGTAGTGCGATTTCGTGGTCGGTAAATGTGGGTTCAGGTACAAAACTCATGGCAGTGGTCCGATTTCTGGTCTTATTGTTATTGTAGCCGCCCTCGCGCGGCACGCATCAGGTTTATTTCATACAATGGTCATTTGAATTTTTTGCAAGCAAAATTAACTATGGCCCAGTACGTTTATACGATGAATCGTGTCGGCAAAATCGTGCCCCCGAAGCGGCAGATCCTGCGCGACATTTCTCTGTCTTTTTTTCCGGGAGCCAAAATCGGCGTTCTTGGTCTGAACGGATCCGGTAAATCTACGCTGCTGAAAATCATGGCGGGGATAGACAAGGATATTGAAGGAGAAGCGACGCCCATGCCCGGTCTGAAAATCGGGTATTTGCCGCAGGAGCCGCAACTGGATCCCGAACATACCGTAAGGCAATCTGTGGAAGCCGGCCTGGGCGAAGTGTTCGCGGCGCGTCAGCGGCTGGAAGAGGTGTATGCCGAGGATGCAGAGCCCGATGCCGATTTCGATAAACTTGCAGCCGAGCAGGCCGAGCTTGAAGCGGTGATTGCCGCTGCGGCATCCAGCGGCGCTGACGATATCGGCACGCAGATGGAAATAGCGGCCGACGCGTTGCGCCTGCCGCCGTGGGATGCTGTTGTCGGCAAGCTCTCGGGCGGCGAAAAGCGACGTGTGGCATTATGCCGCCTGCTGCTTTCCAAGCCGGACATGCTGTTGCTGGACGAGCCAACCAACCACCTGGATGCCGAAAGCGTCGAGTGGCTGGAGCAGTTCCTGCAGAAATTTCCAGGCACCGTGGTGGGTGTGACGCATGATCGCTATTTTCTGGATAATGCGGCCGAGTGGATTCTTGAACTGGATCGCGGATACGGGATTCCCTGGAAGGGCAATTACAGTTCCTGGCTTGAGCAGAAAGAGGCCCGGCTGGGACAGGAAGAAGCCAGTGAAACGGCACGCCAGAAAACCATTCGCAAGGAACTGGAATGGGTGCGTCAGAATCCGAAGGGAAGACAGGCCAAATCCAAAGCACGTCTTGCCCGTTTTGAAGAACTATCTTCGCACGAATATCAAAAACGCAACGAAACCCAGGAAATCT
>DATGQC010000476.1:0-14643 GCA_035304425.1 Advenella sp. | reverse complement strand
AACGGCAAACATGGGTTTGGCAATGATCGTGAGCCAGCCGTAATCGACGACCACATCCAGGCCAGGGGCGACGGATGCCAGCGCATCCTGATCCTGCGGGCCTACCCACAGTTCAGACTTGGTGGTAATGCTCGCGCCGGGTTCCAGTGTGCCCAGCGGCTCGACAGTGCTCACTGCGTACAGACCTTCGGGGGTCTTGCGCAGGTTATACAGGCGATCTTTGCCCTCTGGCGGTACCCAGGCCGTGACGAAATAATGCTCGATCATGGCGATCCAGCCGTCTTTGGCCTGCTTGATATACTCGGCGCTGTTTTTGTCTATATCTGAAAAGGAGAATTTCTGGAAACGTCCTTCCTCGGTGTAAATGGCCGGACCGGTAAAGGTATGGTAAAAACTGGAGGCGCCCGGAGGGTCTTTGCTGTCGCGAGTGATTTGCAGATACTGCGATGGCTGTTGTGGTTCCTGACTGGTGTTGGTAATGACATCCTGAACGTCTACCCGGTAGGTGCCCTTGTTGAAGGTATACGTACGCGTGACTTTCAGGCCGCCCGATTCGGATTCAAACACAACCGGCAGCGTATCGCCGGTCATGGTCGTCTCGGTTGACACCAACTTGAACGGCTTGTACTGGTCAGGATAGTTTTTTTTCTGGCCCGCCGGGGCAACAATGCCGCTTTGGACTGTATAACGCGAGGTTTCATTGTTTTCCAGCAGCACGGCAGACTTGGTGTCGTCGGCCGTATCCCTGTGCTTGCGCAGTTCGGCATGAACCAGTTGTGCGCCCATCGTATCGAACTGAATACGGAACTCGTCGGTTTCGATGTCCACAATCTCGGATGGCGCGGTTGTCGCGGCCTGAGCCTGGGCTGGCGTGGTTGACGCACCCGGCACTGCTGGCGCAGACGGCGTATCGGCTTGCGGTGTTGCCGAAGCCGGTGCAGTATTATCCTGCTGCGCGACCTGAGGCTGTTCACCAAGAAGAGAGGGATGACCGGTATAGGTTTGCCAGTTGTTCCATAGCATAAATGCCGAGAAAACAAATATCATCCAGAGTATGGTGCGTCGGATATCCATGTAACCTGATTACAGTGAGAGCGGTTGGAAAAACGCACTAGTGTAACCCAGTGCATCTTGCGGGAATGCGGTTTTGCAGGCAGTCTACTGAAATTATTCATGATTTGCCGCGGTCTTGGCGCCTGTGGAAGCCTTGGCCGGCGGAACCGGATCATGCCCGCCCTGGCTAAAGGGATGACAGCGGCAAAGCCGTTTGGTTCCCAGCCACATGCCCTTGCCGGCGCCGTGCGTTAGGATGGCCTGTTCCATATAAGCCGAGCAGCTGGGCGTGAACCGGCAGGACTGGCCCACCCAGGGACTGATAAAGTACCGGTAAAAACGAATCGGTGCAATCAGAATCTGACGAATCATGGACGCTCCTTGTTCCCGGACTGACTGGCAAGCGCGCGCGCAAAATGGCTATCCACCTCCTGGCGCACCTGTTGACGCAGCACCGTCAGCGAACACGGTTCGATCTTGCCATGCAGACGCACCAGATAGTCGGCAGCCGGCAGATTCAATCGGTGATGACGGAAGGATTCGCGAATGACCCGCTTGATGGTGTTGCGGGTGGTCGCCCGCACAGCAAAGCGCTTGGCGATAATCATGCCCAGTCTTGCGGTAGGCTCGGGTAACGGAGGCGAAGGCTGCGCGTGGTTCAGAGTGAACAACGCCCCCCGGGACACACGTCTTCCTTTGAGAAGGTTTGTGAATTCAGAGGGGCGGTGCAGTCGCGCCGCTTTGGGATAGGTGGCGCTTTGCATGAAACGGACAGGAACCGTGTTCTGCCTGGTCAGGCGCGATCGGATCGGGGTCCGGATCGCACTCAGACGGCCAGACGTTTACGGCCTTTGGCGCGGCGAGCGTTGATCACGGCGCGACCACCACGGGTTTTCATGCGGACACGAAAGCCGTGTGTGCGTTTGCGACGGGTTACGGAAGGTTGATAAGTACGTTTCATGGAAATTCCACCAAAAATAAAGAGCTAAAGTTAAATACGGCTACTGCCGGACGGTTTGTTTGCCGCCGCGAGTCAAGACAAAAGCATTGATACGGTGACGCTGTCCGCAGGCTGTCTGTTGTGTTGTGTCGCAATGCCAGCCCTAACCGGCTGTCTTATTGATGACTCATCACATTGTTCTGCGCCGCTCCGGGACCTGCTGTTGCCACTTGCAATCCGTGAGCGGGTTGGCTTGCTGCCCGACCCTGGTTACCCATTCAGGCCACCGATCTGCTTTGCGCGCGCCTGGTTTCGGTCGCTGCCCGCAAACGGGACATGGGCGACATGAAATAAAAGCGACACAATAAACAGCGTCGTCTGGATTCGCATCCCAATGAATAACAGGGAAAAAATGTCGAATCCGCCTGAAACCGACCCAGCGTCTTTACCAGCGGTTTTTACTTTTTACGCCTTGCCGCGCCTGAAATAATAAAAGAGTATAAAAGCGAGCATCTATACCAGCAAAAGGGCGCTGTATTTAAACGAGATGTCGTAAAAGGCATACAGGCCCTTCACAACGATCCCTTTACAAAGCCCTTAAAGCCTGCAGAAGAACACGCCAAATACCCTTCAGGCGCCGGTCGCGCGAACACCAGAAAATTGAAAAGCAAGCAGTCACTTACATTTCAAGGCGTACAAACGCGCAACGCAATTTTGTAAAGCCTTATATTTCATCAAATTTTTTGTGAATAGTCAATGATTTACGCAGTCTTTTCAATAATATTTACCTTTCTGTTGTCAAGTGTCTGCTGGCCGCCTTGTCTGATTCATGATAAGCGACGGCGGAAAGAACGATATTTCTCCGAAATAGTATCTTATTGCCGGATATTTCGCCGCTTTTCTCGCTAAAGCGCGGGTTGCTGTGGAAACTTTGAAACAGCCGGGCTGCCTGTGGATAACTTTGTCCGAATCAGGGTAAAATAGGACGTTTTCAGATTGACGTCGATATGCAAGAGTTTTGGCAATCCTGCGTGCATTCCCTGGCCCAGGAACTCCCTCCCGAACAGATGAAGGCATGGGTGCACCCCCTGTCTTTTCTCAGTTTTGATGAAGAACTGGGCGAAGTTCGCGTGTCCGCGCCAAATGCCATCAAACAGAACTGGGCACGCACCAACTATACGCAGCGCATCCAGGAGCTGGCCAGCAACTGGTTCAACCGGCCTGGTATCCGGGTTATTTTCCAGGTAGCCCGGCGCGACCATCATGTGTCTCAGGTGCACGGTCCCGCGGTGTCGCCGCCGGCGGGTATGCCTGCTACGGCAACGGCTGGCGCCCCGGCATCCCTGGAGCGCACCAACGGCGCGGCTGCCCCGCTCAATGGCCATGGCGCCAGCGCAGCATTGCATGCGGCAACCCGGACGTCAGCAGCCGTTGAAGCCGCAGCAGCAACCGGCAAAGAGCCTGTCGTCATTATCGAAACGGTTGGTCAGGCGCCTGAAGACCATGTATATAAACGTTCGCACATGAATGCGAACCTTACCTTCGAAAGCCTGGTTATCGGTAAATCCAACCAGCTGGCCAACGCCGCCTCTGCGCAAATCGTGGAAAACCCAGGCGTCTCCTCCTATAACCCGTTCTTTCTGTATGGCAGCACGGGCCTGGGCAAGACGCACCTGATGCACGCCATCGGCAACGCGCTATTTAAGGCCGGCAAAGTCAGCCGCGTCCGTTATATTCATGCCGATCAGTATTATTCCGACATGGTCAAATCGTTCCAGACCAACACTTTTGACGATCTGAAACGCTATTATCATTCGCTGGACCTGCTGCTGATCGATGACATCCAGTTTTTTCGCAAAAAAGAGCGTACGCAGGAAGAGTTTTTTCTGCTCTACGAGACCATGGTGCAGCGCGGCCGGCAAATCGTGATTACTTCCGATACCTATCCGCGCGAACTGCAAGACATCAACAGCCGGCTCACTTCGCGTTTTGATTCGGGCCTCACGGTGCAGATCGAGCCGCCCGAACTGGAAATGCGGGTCGCCATCCTGTTGCGCAAGGCCGAAGAGAAAACTTCCATCGTCCTGAAGGAAGAAGCCGCGTTTTTTATCGCGAAGCATTTGCGCAGTAATGTCAGGGAATTGGAGGGGGCGCTGTCCCGGGTGTCGGCTTACGCCGGCTTTCATGGCGTAAAAATCATCACGGTCGAATTCTGCAAGGAAGCGCTCAAGGATCTGCTGTCGGTGTCCATCGGCCAGATCACCATCGAGAACATCCAGAAAACGGTGGCCGATTTTTACAAACTGAAGGTCCAGGAAATGTACTCGAAACGTCGGCCGGCTAATATTGCCATGGCTCGGCAGATCGCCATGTATCTGGCCAAGGAATTAACGCAGAAAAGCCTGCCGGAAATTGGAGATTCGTTCGGCGGCAGAGATCACACAACGGTGCTGCATGCAGTTCGCAAGATTACGGAACAGCGTGCCAAGAACGCCGAGTTGAATCACCAGTTACACGTATTGGAACAAACCTTAAAAGGATAATCATGCAACTGTTACAAGCGAATCGCGATGCGCTGCTCAAACCGCTGCAAACGGTCGCCGGGATTGTAGAGCGCCGGCACACGATGCCGATCCTGGCAAACATTCTGTTGCGTAAAGAGGGGAATAAAATTGCGTTTGTGGCAACCGACCTAGAGGTTCAGATCACCACGCATGCCGACTTCGGCGTGGGTGACGATGTGGAGTCTACAACGGTTGCGGCACGCAAGCTGCTTGACTTTGTACGTGCGCTGCCCGCGGCTAATGAAGTCAAGCTCAAGCTGCAGGACGGCAAACTGGGTATCCAGTCCGGTCGAAGCCGCCTGGAACTGCAAACCCTGAACGGGTCGGAGTATCCGACCGTGTCTGTACCCGAGAGCTGGAACGTGTCCTTCACCATGCCGCAAAGGGCATTGCGCAAGCTGTTCGGCATGGTGCATTTTTCCATGGCGCAGCAGGACATCCGTTATTACCTGAATGGTACGCTTATGGTGTTCGAACCTGGCATGGTGCGCGCCGTGGCTACCGACGGTCACCGCCTGGCCCATGCCGCTGAAGAGATCGAGGGCATTCAGTCGTCAAGCGAAGTCATCCTGCCGCGCAAAACCGTGCTTGAAGTGCAGTGTCTGCTGGACGACAGCGATGAGCCCGTCAATATTGATGTGTCGGCCAGCCAGATCCGTTTCACCTTTGGCGACATTGAATTGATTTCCAAACTTGTCGAAGGCAAATTCCCAGACTTCAAGCGGGTGATCCCCAGCGATTACACTCGTCATTTCAACGTTAATCGCGAAGCGCTGCAAAGCAGCTTGCACATCGCCTCCATTCTGATGACAGACAAGCTCAAAGGCATCAAGCTGAACCTGGAGAACAATCTGCTGCAAATGAAATACATCAATGCAGATCAGGAAAATGCCCAGGACGAAATCGAAATTGATTACAGCTTTGAGCCGCTCAGTGTTGGCTTTAATGTGACCTATCTGCAGGACGTGCTTTCCATGGCAAAAACCGACGAAGTAATCTGGTCGGTCAAGCCTGATGTCAATGCCTCGGCGCTGATTACCCTGCCCGATGAAAAGCACTTCAAATACGTTGTCATGCCAATGCGTATCTAAGAATCGTGACGGCCGGCTGCGCCTTTGCCATGCACGGGGGCGGCCGGCTATTGTTCACAGCGGGGCGCGTACTGCGACACGCGCCGGCAAGTTTCTAATTCCAATTGAAATATTGTCACTGCGTACCGGCAGTCGCTCCCGCCAAAGCAGTTAATTAATAGAAGAGTTACCAAAACTATGTCAGAAAATATCCAGCCAGTTCAGAAAAACGAATACGGCGCCGATTCCATCAGAATGCTCAAGGGCCTGGAGGCTGTGCGCAAGCGCCCCGGCATGTACATCGGCGACACATCGGACGGCACCGGCCTGCACCACATGATTTTCGAGGTGGTGGACAACGCGATCGACGAAGCGCTGGCAGGATATTGCGATGATATCGTGGTGACTATTCACACCGACAATTCCATTTCCGTTACCGATAACGGTCGTGGTATTCCAACTGACATACACAAGGGCGATGAGTTCCACCGCAGCGCGGCTGAAATCGTCATGACCGAGCTTCACGCCGGCGGCAAGTTTGACCAGAACTCATACAAGGTGTCTGGTGGCCTGCATGGCGTTGGCGTATCCTGCGTAAACGCGCTGTCAGAGTGGCTGCGCCTGACCATTCGTCGCAACGGACAGGTTCACCAAATGGAGTTTCGCCGCGGCGAACGCGTCGAACCCCTGCAAGTGACGGGCTCAACCGACAAAACCGGTACCGAAGTACGTTATCTGGCCGATAGTCAGATTTTCGAAAACATGGAGTACCATTACGAGATTCTCTCCAAGCGCCTGCGCGAACTGTCGTTCCTGAACAATGGCGTGAAGGTGCGTCTTGTTGATGAACGCCAGGGCAAGGAAGAGAATTTTGCCTTTTCAGGTGGCGTGAAAGGATTCGTCGAATACATCAACCGCACAAAAACGGTGCTGCATCCGAACGTGTTTGCCGTTTCTACAGAATCCAACGGCGACGGCCCGCCCATTACCGTTGACGTGGCCATGCAATGGAATGACAGCTATGGCGAAAGTGTCTTGTGCTTTACCAATAACATTCCGCAACGTGATGGCGGCACCCATCTGACAGGCCTGCGTGCCGCAATGACGCGAGTCGTCAACAAGTACATCACTGATAACGAACTGGCCAAAAAGGCCAAGGTCGATACGACCGGCGACGATATGCGCGAAGGGTTAAGTTGCGTACTGTCGGTCAAGGTGCCAGAGCCCAAGTTCAGCTCGCAAACCAAAGACAAGCTGGTCTCCAGCGAAGTGCGTCCGGCAGTGGAAGAAGCCGTGGCCCGCACCCTGGAAACCTGGCTGCTTGAAAATCCCAATGATGCCAAGGCCATTTGCGCCAAAATCGTGGATGCAGCGCGGGCCCGGGAAGCGGCGCGCCGTGCACGGGAAATGACTCGTCGCAAAAGCGTGCTGGAAGGCGCAGGCCTGCCCGGTAAACTGGCCGATTGCCAGGAAAAAGATCCTGCCAAATCTGAAATCTATATTGTGGAGGGCGATTCTGCGGGTGGTTCGGCCAAACAGGGCCGGGACCGCAAATTCCAGGCCATTCTGCCGCTGCGTGGTAAAGTGCTGAACGTGGAGAAGGCGCGCTTTGACAAATTGATTGCCAGCGAACAGATCACAACCCTGATCACGGCGTTGGGTACCAGCATCGGGCCGGATTTCAATATCGAAAAGCTGCGCTATCATCGCATTATTATCATGACCGACGCCGACGTCGATGGCGCGCACATCCGCACACTGCTGCTCACCCTGTTGTATCGCCAGATGCCTGAGTTGGTTGAGCGTGGTTATGTCTATATCGCCCAACCACCGCTATACAAAGTCAAAGTGGGCCGTGATGAACGCTATCTGAAGGATCAGGCCGAAGAAGCCCAGTTCATGATGCAGGTAGCCTTGAAGGACGCCGGCCTGGAAACCCAGGAAGGCGCGCAAGCGATTACCGGCGACGCCCTGGCAGAGTTGGCCCGCCAGTACGTGATTTCTGACAGCGTGATTCATCGGCTATCTAAAATCATGGACGTTGAGGCTTTGTCCGCGATTGCTGAAGGGGTGGTGATTAATCTGGACGACGATGCGTCTGCCAAGGCGTCCGCGGAACAGATGCAGGCTGCATTGCAGGATCCAATAAATCCGCAAGCGGTGACTGTCACTGCCGAGTTTGATCAGGAAACCGAGAAGTATCGCCTGGTGTTGCGTCGCATGCATCACGGTAATATCAAGGTCACCGTGTTCGACAGCCGCTTTGTGGATGGCACTGATTACGGCGTCATGTCACGCGCTGCGCATACCTTCAACGGTCTGGTGGGCAAAGGCGCCCGTGTATATCGTGGCGAGGGCGACAAGCGCAAGGAACAATACGTGAGCGACTTCCGCGAGGCGATCCAATGGCTGCGCAGCGAAGCCGATCGCGTGGTCAGCAAACAGCGCTATAAAGGTCTGGGTGAGATGAATCCCGACCAGCTGTGGGAAACGACCATGGACCCCAATGTGCGCCGGCTGCTGCGCGTACAGATTGAAGACGCGATTGCCGCCGATGAAATGTTCACCACGCTCATGGGCGATCAGGTCGAGCCACGCCGCGCGTTTATTGAACGCAATGCATTGAGCGCCGGGAATCTGGACGTGTAGGCGTCGAATTCCACATTAAGTGAGAATATTTTTAATGAACGAGGACGGATTTCCGTCCTCGTTTCAATTGTGTGCCCCGTATGGGTGCACTCCTACGGGTATAAATCCCGTCATGGGTTGATTACCACACATGTCGTGAAGTGCGACTGTCAACCTTCGCGTTCTCTGCAATCAATGAAAAGCGTCTTTAAAATCAAACGGCTCAACCTCACCAATATGTCACGGATTGGACTGGATGAGCGTTTCGAGCAATACGCCTGGTTCGTGGCGAGGAATGCTATACAAAACAGCTCGATACTTGGGACTTGTCCGAGTGTCTGTCACGACACCCCCTAATGATTCGGCAATGCGTCGACTGGGGTGGTTATCCTCGGCTACCGGGTAAACATAGCTTAATCGATCAAAATTTGCACTTGCCCATACGTAAAGGCAGGCTACCGCTTCTCGACCGAAGCCGTTGCCATGACGGTCTTCGCGAATCCATATTCCCAGTTCTGGCGTTGATGTTTGCAACTCGTGAACGCCTACCAGTCCCAGAAAACGGCTGTTCCTTTTCTCCCGAATCGTAAACACGAGCTCTGTCGAATCCGTGAAATTCCGAATCCATGTTTGCCAAATTTTCGCGAATTCGTCTGGATTTGCGGCTGGCTCCCATCCCATGTAACGCGTGAGTGAAGGTGTAATGCACCGATACGCCTCGTCGGCATCGCCTGCAGAGAAAGGGTGAAGCGTTAATCGCGGGGCTTCAATCACTTGGATCATAGTTTTACATGGTGCTGATTGGATTGTTCTGTTATCTTGCGTAGATGATAGGATGCCCCATTAAGCCCACTGGCGGTTCAGCGTTACTGCGTGACCGATTGAATTCCCGGCGCGCTTACAACGCGGGATCTATGACACTTTGGCAATATTTATTTTAATATGAAACTCTACAAGGTTGTCGGTTCTCATAATTAGTGAAAAAGTCTCACAATTAGTGAAAAAATCTGTAGTAATACAGATCGGTAAACAGGCTCCGGTTTTTTCAACGGAGCCTGTTTTTATTTGGTGCCGGTTTTCACGGATCGCCAACGATCTTCGCCTGGCAGATGCCCTTCGACGTCCGGTATTGCTTAAATTTGCGCCAACCCACCGTCAACGAAGACTTCGCTGCCTGTCATAAAGCGGCTCTCGTCAGAAGCCAGGAATAAGGCGACAGCGGCGATCTCATCTGAATCTCCAATGCGTCCAAGCGGCGCTGCCTGAGCGAAATTGGCCAGCAAACTCTCTTTTTTCCCCGAGTTCTCCAGTACATTAAACAGCCCAGGCGTTGCTGTGGAGCCCGGAGAGAGCACATTTACGCGGATCCCCGTTCCCTGCAGGTCCAGTGCCCAGCTTCTGGCAAAGTTACGAATTGCCGCTTTCGAAGCACTGTAGACGCTAAATGCCGGTGTGCCCATTGAGCCTGTTGTCGAGCCGGTCAGAATAATCGAACCACCGTGCGACATGAGCGGCAGCGCCTTTTGTACGGTAAACAGCGTCCCTTTTACATTAACGCTAAACGTATTCTCATACGATTCCTCGGTAATCGCTCCAAGCGGCTGCAGCTCACCCAAGCCCGCATTAGCGAAAAGGATGTCAACGTTCCCTTTCACTTGCCGGATGTGAGAAAAAATACGTTCCAGATCGATCAGCTTTGATACGTCGCCCTGAATCGCAAGCGCTTCATGACCTATCAGCACAATGGCTTCATCAAGCTCTTTCTGACGGCGACCTATGATGACCACCTGCGCGCCTTCCTGGGCAAAGCGCCTGGCCGTAGCCAGACCGATACCGCTATTTCCGCCGGTAATCACGGCTATTTTTCCTGCTAATCTACTCATAACGCACTCCTCAACATTGGAAGGTCATAGCATATACAGCATTAAATAATTAGTATAGTATGCACCTTTTGGTAAGTATCTGGCGAATGAGAACTTATATGCTAAATCAAAAATTCAACTGCGGCCTGGAAGCGTCGTTGGCGGTACTAAGCGGGAAGTGGAAACCGCTGGTACTGTTTCACCTCGCGCATGAGATACATCGTTACGGACAGCTGAAACGCGCTATTGGCAAAGTAAGTGACAAGGTATTGATTCAACAGCTGAAAGAGCTTCAGCAGGATGGGGTGGTCGAACGCACCGACTACGGCGAAATTCCGCCCAAGGTTGAGTATTCCTTAACAGATTTCGGCGACTCGCTGGCCCGCGCGTTGGCGCCACTCTGTCAGTGGGGAGAGCTGCATACGGAACAGATTGGGAATATCGTGCGCAACCGAGAGAAGGCGCAGGGCGAACATCAGTAGCGGCGGTAATGGCAGCGCACCGAAAAGGAGCGAGATGGATGCAACGGGTATCGAAAGAAAACAATGAAATTATGAAATATGGTTAAAAATAAAATGGTTATTATGGTTTTGTTCTGAAAATATTTTCATTCATTGTGAGGCAAACTGCGGACATTTTCACTAATTATGAGAATTCGAAAATTGGCATTCTCATAATTAATAAAAAAGTCTTTAAAATCAAACAAACGATTTTCATTAATTATGAGACTCGACAAGGCGATGTAAAGATACACCTATAAGGTGAAAATCGGAGGGCCATAGGTTGAGACACTTATGGCCCTCTTTCTTTTGATCGCTCAGGTTAATGGGTGTGGAAGTGGAAGAAAACTGAAAGAGTAACCGGTCAGGCGGCGTTTAGGCGCGTCCTGGTATTTTGCGCTCAACCCCCCTGAAGCAGAAAGGTTATTTGCAATCCGGCAGCAAGCTGGCGTGGCTCAAGTGGCCCACATGCCACAATTGGGCAAAGATACGGCCACTCGGGCGTCGCTCGGTCGCCCGCAGGCGTCCGGTCATTGTCCAGAGGAGCTTCGATGCCGATGCTGAAGCCTTCCATCCGTCAAGCGAGCCAGAGAGGAAACAGTCATTGCACGCTCTCGCTTAATCCCAGACAGGAGCCAGGCCGTCAGGGCTGACTTCGCGGCCATTGCGCTCTAGCGCGGCGATCAGCGCCATGTCTTCGGCATCCAGCTTGAGATCGCGCGCCAACAGGTTGCTTGCCAGGTTCTCGCGCTTGGTCGAGGATGGAATGACCGCATAGCCCAGGTTCAGTGCCCAGGCCAGCGCTACCTGCGCCACGGTGGCCTGGTGCTTGTCGGCTATCTTGGCCAGCACCGGATCTTTAAGTACCTTGCCGTAGGCCAGGGTCATGTAGGAAGTGACCTGAATGTCCTGCTCCTTCAGGAAAGCCGTCAGCTTGCGACCTTGCAGATAGGGGCTGAGCTCAATCTGGTTCGTAGCGATCTCGCCCTTGCCCACGGCAGCGATCGCCTGCCTGGTCAGTTCGATATTGAAGTTGGAGATGCCGATCTGGCGGGTCAGGCCTCTAGCCTTGGCATCGGCCAGGGCTTCCATGTACTCGGACAGCGCCACGCCGTTGCCGGGTGCAGGCCAGTGGATCAGGGTCAGGTCTACATAGTCGGTGCGCAGCTTCTTCAGGCTGTCCTGCAGGCTGGCCAGCAGCTTGTTCTTGCTATAGTTCTCGACCCAGATCTTGGTGGTCAGAAACAGATCGTCACGTGCCACGCCGCTCTCGGCGATCGCCTGGCCGACTTCGGCTTCATTGCCATAAATCTGTGCAGTATCGATAGCACGATAGCCTACGTCCAAGGCATTGCAGACCGAGTCGATCACGACTTGACCGTTCAAACGGAAGGTGCCGACGCCGAAAGTTGGGATATTGCTCATGAGGGACTCCTATGTTAATGGGAAAAGCGGAAGTGCTTTCCTGTTGACTGGAGTCTACGCTTTCAATCTATGTAAATTAAGCCTTGAATTAAACAAACTCTTTTGAATTAAAATCAAATATAGCCACGGACACTTGCAACGTACGACTCAGTTCATCAGCAGTTTTGATAGCTATCCGTGCTGGAATCGCCAGGTATTTCAGCCGTATTTGTAAAAAAAAACCTCTCTTGATATTCAGAAAGATTTTATTCCCTTATTCGCGCTGCGAACCCGTAGTAGAGGACCTGTTCAACAACGGGTTGGAGCCAGATCGTTCACTGCGTATGGAGAACACCGGACACTATGAGCGAACGGTATGTTTCCGTCTGGCGCTCAAGAAACTGTTCAAAATCGGCACCGCTCATTTTACTTGTAACGCCACCGATGTCTTCGATGCGTTTGCCTATTGCCGGGTCATCCAGAATTGCATTTGTGCTATCGACCAGCTTTTTTACGACACCGGGTGGCGTATCACGCGGTGCCATCACGGCTGTAAATGGCGCGATATCCACTTGCGGCTGCTTGAGCTCTGTCATGGTGGGAACGTTGGGCAAGGAAGAAACACGCTGGGGAAAGACCACGGCCAGCGCTTGCAACTGCCCGGATCGTATCAACTGCAGCGCTGAAGGCAGATCCGTTGCCACTGCATCCAGCTGCCCACCCAGTAAATCCTGTACAGCAGGCCCTGCTCCCTTGTAAGCCACGCCAATATATTTCTGAGAAAGCGACTTTTGCATTTGAAGGATATTGACGTGCCCAGCGGTACCGTTGCCAGGATGGCCAAATTTCAGCTCGCCGGGATGAGATTTCGCATATGCCACCAAGTCTGAATAAGACTTTATGGGAGAATTGGCATTTGTCACAATGACGCCTGGGACCTGCGTCAGCAAAGCCACTGCTTTCATATCCTTCAGACCGTAATTGGCCGCTTTACCCGCCAATTGCCAACTGGCTACAATAGGAGCGGTGGTACCAATCATAATGGTATAACCGTCCGGGGCCGCCCTCACCATTTGAGATGCGCCGATAAGTCCGCCTGCGCCGCCCTTGTTTTCCACGACAAACGTCTGGCCCAATTGTTTGCTATAGGCTTCGGCAAAAATTCTGGCGGTGCTGTCAGCGTTGCCTCCCGGTACGAACGGTACGATCACTCTGACTGCATGGGTGGGGTAGTCCGCTAGTTGGGACCAAGCCACAAGCGGGTGAACGAACAGGTTTACTGCGACAGCAGAAGCAAGAACCGTGCGTCGACGAAGATGAAGTTTCATGAATAGTCTCCTGAATTGATATTGTTATAAGCTTGGTTACTTGATAAGGCGCTCATCACGCCGCAATTAATTGCTCCGGACTCAGCTCTTGAATACTTCGAACGCCAAGCAGCGCCATGTCGCGATGTATTTCACTTCTTAATAAATCAATGGCGTGCATAACGCCTTGCTGTCCGCCTACAGCAGCAGCATATGCCATGGGGCGTCCCACGAAAACAAAGTCTGCCCCATAAGCCAGCGCCTTGATCACATCGGTGCCCCGTCGAATCCCGCTGTCGATCATCAGGACCATTTTTCCTTTCACTCTGGCCGCCTCAGGAAGTACGAACAGGGGGGGCACCGTTCCATCCAGTTGCCGTCCTCCGTGGTTCGACAGAATCACGCCGTCTGCCCCCACCTGCTCAGCGCGTTTAACGTCCGTTGCAGAGATAAGCCCTTTCACGATGAGTTTGCCGCGCCACTGGCGACGGATGAGCGCCAGATGCTGCCAATTTAGATGGTCGCGCAGCCCGAATTGGCGGACGACGTTACGGGATATGATGGGAACGCCTCTTTCCGTCCCTGCGTTTTCAAAGTGCGGCATACCATGCTTCACCAAGGTGCGGCCCAGGGTGCCAAACAGCCAGCGGGGGCGAAGCAGCCCATCCCAGGCCATACGCAGGCTTGGACGCAGCGGTGTAGAAAATCCCACCCGAACATTATTTTCACGATTGGCTAACGTCGCGGTATCAACCGTCACGACCAGCGTGCGAAATCCTGCTTTCTCAACGCGCTTCAGTAAACCTTCAATATGCGCCGGTTCGCCCGGAATATAAGCCTGGAACCAGGCGCAGGTTGGCGCTGCCTGCGCCACCTTTTCCATCCGCGTCAACGATGCGCCGCTCAATATGTAGGGAATACCGGCAGCTTCAGCTGCGCGAGCCATGACGACATCACCGTCAAATGCAAACATGGCGCACAGTCCCATAGGGGCAATACCAAAGGGTGCTCGATAAGATTGACCAAAAAGTTCGCTCTTTTGATCACGCGTGGAGACATTCACCAGGACATTCGTGCGAAACATCCACTTGCGAAAGGCCATCGCGTTCGCCTGCAAGGTAACGTTGTCTTCGACACCGCCTTGCAGATAGCCGAATATAGGTCGTGGCAGAACTCGCTGCGCAGCGGATTCCAAATCAGCCAACGACAGAATACGCCGCAATCTGGGTGGCAAATGACGGCCGGATGTCGCCGAAGGTCCTAACTGTTGCCGGGTTGGGTTGAGTGTCATGAGGATTCCGTGGATAGCTGCTGT
>DATGQC010000475.1:0-3874 GCA_035304425.1 Advenella sp. | reverse complement strand
AAATCCGGCATAGAATACGTCCACATCTACAAACCCGGCTTCGCGCAACAATGCCGTGTCCTGAGCCGCCGAAAGGATCGGCAAGTCCCTACTGGGGTTTTGCCTGACACCGCCGGGTGGCATTGCCAGACCCGATGCCTTTGCAAATGCCATGTTGCGATCCAGCCAGCGGTCTTTATCGGACGCAGAGCCAGGCAGGCTGTGATGGGCAACGACCAACGGCGCCCCGGGCTTGAGCCTGCAAAATAGCGCCTGCAGGGTTTTAAGTCGCTCCGCTTGCGCCAGGAAATGGAGCGTCAGAAAGCAGGTTGCGGCATCAAAGTCTGTTTCTTCTACGCTGTCGATATAGCCTTGACGGAAAGTAACGTGAGAAGCCAGCGGGCCAAGGGTCTGCTGAGCCAGATCAAGCATTTGTGCCGATGGATCCACGCCGTCAAAGCGCCAACCCGGATATAGTTGAGAAAATGCCCTTATTTCCAGCCCGCCGCCGGCGCCCAGCACAAGAATTTGCGCGTCAGCCGGCACTCGCTCTGCCAGCAAAACGGCGGCCATCATATGAAGGTCGCGCAAACCGGGCACCATTTTTTCCGTTCTGGCGGCATAATTGGCTACGAGCTCGGGCTTTGAAAATGCTTCCATCGATTGTCACCTGTTGTTGAACGCGATTGCGTGCGTATCTGTAGAGACCGGCGCCCGGATTGGTCTTGAGCGCAGCAGTCTTCAGGAACCCCGGCATTTGTGGCACCCGCAATTGCCATTCTGGCACGGTGCGGGCTGATACCTGGCCCGGCAATTGCGCTATACGCCGGGCAAGGCCTTTGCCGGAAAAATGTATTTCTGCGCCCCGCAGGCGAGCGCCACGCAATGGCGCCTGCCGCAGGGCGTGACGCAGGCTCAGTAGGTAGCGGCGAATGCCTGCTGCACCTTGTCCGCCGCAGTGATCCCGTTGGCGAGCAACAGCTGGATCAATATCCGTGCCTTTTGCGGATTCAGGTCATAAGCCACGACAAAACCACTTTGATCATCGTCTACTTCTACATTACGGTTTACAAACCCGGATGGCACGCGCGTTGCCCGGACAACCACCAGCCCTTTTTGCACTGCCCGCAACATAGCCTCCATGGCCGGCTTGGAGACATTGCCGTCACCCACGCCGGCAATCACAATGGCCCTGGCGTCAGTTTCTATTGCATGGTCAATCTGCGACGCATCCATATTGCTATGCGCATAAATGATTGGCACGCGCGGCAACTGCCCATCCTTGGGCAAAGTATAAGGTGTGTGAGACGTCTGGTCCGCAGGAGCCAGAAAGCGTACCGAGGCAGGATCCACGTACCCCACCGGGCCTGCATTCAAAGATTGAAATGACTGAACCGACGTGACGTTTGTCTTGGTGACCCAGCGTGGGGCGTGAATCGTATCATTCATCACAACCATAACGCCGCGCGCCCTGGCCTGAGCACTTGCCGCCACCTCCACCGCTTCGTACAGATTGCGCGGACCATCGGCGCTGAGCGCGCCGCCCGGACGCATGGAACCGACCAGCACCACCGGTTTTGCCGACTCCAGTACATTGTGCAGGAAAAAGGCCGTTTCCTCCATCGTATCGGTGCCATGGGTAATGACCACACCATCAGCTTCATCCTTCGCAAAAATCTGCGTGATGCGATTGGCCAGCGTAAGCCATACTTTATCGTTCATGTCCTGTGAGCCGATATTGGAAATCTGCTCAGACTTGACCGTTGCCAGTTTTTCAATGCCAGGCACGCCCTGGACTAACTGCTGGCCTGTTACCTCGCCCGAATTATAGCCAATGGCTGATCGAGCATCAGCAGCGCCGGATATAGTGCCGCCGGTCGCAAGAATGATGATGCGGGGTTTTGCGTCAGCCGGTTGGGACGAGGCGGCGCCGGCGCTGTCCGCGGGCGCGGCAGCGGCCACCGGCAGCGGCGCGAACAAGGCTGTTAAGGTAAAGGCGGCCGTCGCCAGGGCTGCTTTGCACAAAGTAACGGCCGATGGCCGCGCGTTGACGGGATAAATATTCATAGGTGTCTCCTTGCCTATAACTGCTATATGAACTGCTATATGAAACATCGACAACCTCCATAGCGACCAATATCCGCATCGCGCCGGACTACACGACAAAAAAAGCAGTCGATATCACTGTTTTCTGACAGACATTCACAACGAGTTCAATATACGCCTATCATGAAGATAATCGTAGCCGCCATCGACTCATTGTTGTCATCTGCTGTTTTCAGTTGCGTCTGCACCGCATGCGGTACGTCTTAGCGGTTGTACGTCAGGCTTCAAATATAAACCGAAACGTTCCCCGCCGCTTTTTAATGCGTTGCCATACCGGCAAAATATCCCGTCCCGACCCAGGCGCCCGCGCTGCCGGACGGCCAAATCAGCCGGCGCCGAGCTCGCCGTCCAGGACGCTGCCGCCACGTCATGCCGGCCCAGTTTCCTTGCAAGAAACGGATAGCCGGTTCTGCCCATGCCGTGAGATAGTGCAGACTCCAAATCAATACAGGAGCAGAACATCATGGAACTGAAAAACAAATCAATCATCATCTCCGGAGCGAGCAGCGGCATCGGCGCAGCCGCAGCGCGCCTGTTTACGGCCGAAGGCGCCAATGTGGTGCTGGGCGCACGCCGGGCGGCGCAACTGGATGCGCTGACCAACACAATTGCGGGCCCAGGCAAAGCAGTCTATCTGGCGGGGGACGTCAGGGACGAAGGCTATGCAGATGCACTCACCAACCTGGCGATCAAGGAATTCGGCCAGCTGGATGGTGCATTCAACAATGCCGGTATTGTTGGTGATCTGGGGCCCGTGCCGGCCATGACAATGCGCAACTGGAACGAGGTCATCTCGGTCAATCTGACCGCGTCCTTCCTCGCAGCCAGAGCGCAGATACCTGTCATGCGCAAAAGCGGCGGCGGCTCGATTGTCTTCACATCGTCTTTTGTCGGTTTCAGTAATGGCGGCATGCCGGGAATGGGGGCCTATGCAGCGGCCAAGGCAGGAATGATCGGACTGGTCCAGTCGCTGGCTTCGGACCATGCCGCAGAAGGCATCCGCGTCAATGCGCTGCTGCCGGGCGGCACGATCACGCCAGCGGGCGGCGAAGGCAACCCGGAGGTTCTGGCCTTCATTGCAAGCCTGCATCCCATGAAGCGAATGGCCAGCGCCGGGGAAATAGCCCAGGCAGCCCAGTTTTTGCTCTCGAACAGATCAAGCTTTATGACCGGCAGCCCGATGATTGTTGATGGAGGCATGTCAGTCAGGCTCGCCTGAGCACAATTGACCTGCGCCGCAATCCTGTGCTGTCCCCGTCATACCACGAAGCCGGACAGCCGGGGATCACGGTGCGACGCGATGCAAGGTGGCGCGGTGCGACCTAAACGGGCGCTGAAAAAGCAGCGCGAAAAAGAACCAGCCATTGCGGCTGGTTGAATCTCTCCGGCCCGGACCAGGTTGACTATTAGCGGTTTGCGCGGACGGCGCTGTTGTAGCCGTCTATCATGAACTTGAAGTCATACTGGCTTTTGCTTTCCCTGAAGCTTCTGTAGTATTTGATGCAACTATTCAAACTCATGAGGGTCGAATCGGAAGAAACCTGCGGATTGTTATCTTTGATTTTCTGATATTCATCATTGAATTCGGACAGCGCCTGCCCTAGCTGGTCGGCAATGTTATCTGCCTGTTGCAGCTTCTCTGCGTTTGCCAGATCCTGCGGACCATCAAAGACGCTAACCAGCTGTTCGGCCAGATGCATGGAATAGGCCTTGCGGTATTGATAGATATCGCCAGACTGCTTAAGCGCCTCGAGCTCCTTCAGTTTGGCTTGCTGGTATACAACATCCA
>DATGQC010000474.1:0-5369 GCA_035304425.1 Advenella sp. | reverse complement strand
TGTGGGCCATGCCCGACCTGATGGCCGATATGCTGGCGCAAAAAGGCGCGCAACTGAAGGCCGGCGCCAATACGGCATGGGTTCCTTCTCCCACAGCGGCGACCCTGCATGCGCTTCACTATCACCAGACCGACGTGGTGCAAGTGCAGAACAGCCTGAAAAACGATACCGATGAGCGTCTTGACGCCTTGCTGACTATTCCGGTTGCCGACAACACCAACTGGTCCGACGCAGAAAAACAGCAGGAACTGGACAACAATGCCCAGGGCATCCTGGGTTACGTGGTGCGTTGGGTCGATCAGGGTGTTGGCTGCTCCAAAGTGCCCGATATCCATAACGTTGGTCTGATGGAAGACCGCGCCACGCTGCGTATTTCCAGCCAGCATATGGCCAACTGGCTGCGGCATGGCATTGTGACCGAAGAACAGGTGATGGAAACCATGAAGCGCATGGCCGGTGTTGTGGACAAACAGAACGAAGGCGATGCGTTGTATCGTCCGATGGTCGGCAATTTTGATACATCACCTGCGTTCCTTGCCGCCTGCGACCTGGTCTTCAAGGGTGTGCAGCAGCCCAATGGCTACACCGAGCCTCTGTTGCATCAATGGCGTCAGAAAGCCAAGCAGCAGTACGGCATTAAATAATAAGTACTGCATGACTAAGGCACTGCTTATTGCCTCGCGCTTATGTCAAGCGCGGGCATGATCAGCAGAACGGCCCTTTAAGGGCCGTTTTTTTTTGTGTTGCGAGAGCTAAAGCAATCGCCCGGTAAACGCGTCACGGCACTGCTGCGCGACACTGGCTTGTTCTGCCTGGCGGGCAGATGTACTGTTTTTTCGAAAGCACAGCACATCCGTCAGTCTGAATGCGACTTCACGCCGATCAAGTGCCCGTTATCATTCGCCGAACTGCGAATGCGCTTCCATGGCGCGCAGCGAATACACATAGGCGGCGCCTGCATTCAGCGCAATAGCGGTGCCCAGGGCGTCGCTCAGTTCTGCTTCGGTTACGCCGGCCTTGCGTGCGGCGTTGGCATGGGCGGCGATGCAACTGTCGCAGCGGGTTGTTACCGCGACGGCAAGCGCGATCAATTCGCGTGTTTTTGCATCCAGCGCGCCATTGGCGCCCTGCGCTGCATTCAGTGCCTGGAAGGCAGACAGCATTTTCGGGTTGTTCTGGGCAAAGGGGGTGACCGCGGCCTTTGTATTTTCCATTTGATTAAGCCAATTGTTCAGCATAAATAAACTCCATGACGTTGATAAGAAAAAAGAAGCACCTGCCTGTCGAGCAAGGTTCGGAAAAAGTGCAAACGCTGTGTGGCCCGTGCATGTGCCGGGTCCGGTGCAGCCAGCCGAATGCGCATGCGTTGGATTCAGAAGATCAATGAGATAACGACTTGAGAACTTCGGGATCAATGTTGCTTCGATAGCTCTCGATATCCTGTTTCACGTACGTGGTAAAAGCATCGGTAGACAGGTCCTTTTCCATCGCTCCATCCTGGCGGATGGTCTTGATGATTTTGGGGTCGGCCAGCGCTTTGGACAGATGTTGTGCCAAGGTGTCCACGATTGTTTGCGGCGTGCCTTTAGGTGCCGCCAGTCCATACCATTGTGTGACGACCACAGGTATTCCCAACTCTTTGAAAGTCGGAACATCCGGTAAGCTCGGATTGCGTTGGTCGCCCGTCAAGGCCAATAGTCGCAATCCACCGTTGCGTGTCTGCCCTACCAATGGCGGCGCGGTCGCAAAGAATGCTTCGGTCTGCCCTCCCATCAGATCAGTAATGGCCGGGCCGGAACCACGATAAGGGACGTACAGGATGTTGGCTTTTGTTTTCAGCTTGAGCATTTCCAATCCCATATGGGCTGCACCGCCGGGCGAAGTGGAGCCCACGGTGACTTCGTTTTTTTCTGCATAATCAAAAAACGCTTTTGCGGTATTGAATCTGGAGTTTTTTCCGACGAACAGGCCATGCGGCGCTTCCACAGCTGCGCCGATCATGGTGAAATCATCGGGCGAGTTATAGGGCAGATCCTTGCGTACCACAGGGGCGACGGCGATATTTCCACTCATGGCCAACAGCAGGGTATAGCCATCGGGTCGGCTTTTGGCAACGTCGGCAGCGGCAATGTTGCCACCTGCCCCGGGCTTATTCTCTACCACCACCGATGTTCCCAGAGTCTTACTGATGGATTCGGCGATCAGCCGTCCGTAAAGATCGCCACCACCGCCCGGTGGAAAGCCGACGACGAGCTTGATGGTCTGGGCGGGATAGTGATCAGCAGCTAAGACGGGCAGTGCCATGAGCATGGCAGCGAGCAGCAGTGCCTTTGAGCAGGCATCTATAATGCGGTAAAGCATGATGGTCTCCTTTGGGGTTCGGGTCAAGCAATAAAAAAGACAGCACATTCAGGAAACAGCAGACGAATAACAGCGAAAGTGGCAGAACGCGGGTACGCAGCGCAGTGTGATGCAACCCTCGACAATGCCGGTGCCTAGGTACGACAGGCGGTCAGTCAAACAGGTCGGGCGTGGGCGGCGTGAAAGGGGCATCTGTCGGCGTATGTTGCTGTCTGTCGCACCAGGTGCTGATAGCGACGGCCCTCTCTTCGGGAATACCGGGGGCCAGATTGCGTAGTCTGCTTTCCAGACCTGCCCAGTTAAACGGTGCCTCGGGATCTCCCTGGCGAATGTCACGGGTGGCTGAAATGGTGTCACCGTTTTTCAAGCGGATGGTGACGGTGCCGGGACGGCGTTCGGGAAAGGCATCGGCATAGTCAGGTCGGGCTTGCAGCGTGATCCTGTCGGCCAATGCCAACAAGCCTGGGTTGGTCAAATCAGGGCTTTCCGTTTCCTGTATGCCGAGTTTGCCGGTCAACAGCAGAACGGCCACGCAATAGCGACCGGAAAAGCTGGTTTGTGCGGGTGCGACCGGCCAGTGCACCCTGGCTATGCGCAACGCTTGCGGAAAAATGGCGATATCGACTGATTCAATTTCGTCGACCCGGATATCGTGCGCATTGATGAGCGCCTGGGTGGCATCTATTACGGTAAACAGTTGTCCGCAGACAGGCCAGGGCTTGATTGTTGTTGAGCTGATCCGGTCTGTAGCGCCTAGCGCATGATCAAGCATAGCGGGGTCCCCGTCGCCGTGCAGCAGCGCGTATAACCCGCGAGTTCCGTTCATGAAATGCTGCGCGCCAGGATATCCTGCCTGCGCAGCATAGGCAGCAGTCAAACCGTTCCTGACGGCAAAAGCCGGGTGCAAGGCTTTGGATTCATGCGCCTGATCATCGACAAACTGCCACAGACCGGCAGCCTGAGTTGCGGCGATTCCCAACGCGTGGTGAATTTGTTTACCATCGAGTCCCAGAGCCACTGCGCTTGCGGCTGCTGCTGCAAGTGAACCGGCGGTAGCTGTCATATGAAATTTACCTGCATGGCCCGAGCCCAGTACCTCGCCGGCACGAATGGCGACTTCATAGCCTGCCACAATTGCTGCTTCGAATTGTTGTTGTGTCACAGGCATCGATGATGCAATAGTCATGGCTGGTGTCACAGCGACGATGCCTGGGTGCAGCATGGCTGTACGATGGGCATCGTCAATTTCCCGCAGATGGGTGATGCCGGCATTGCAAAAAGCAGCGCCCATGGATGAGACAGCATTGGGCCCGCCGAATACAGCGACGGTGTCGTCACCGGAAAACAAGGTTGCTGCCAGCCTGCGCAGAGCGCCACTGGCAGGCAGAGAGGCACCGGAAATACCAGCAGTGAACCAATCAAGCAGGGATTGCGCAATGCGATGTCGAGTTTCGGTAGAGAGCTGTCGACTGGTAAGCGAGCCCAGGTAAGCGCTTAACCGGTGTTCCGGTGTACCCATGTTATCTCCATTTCATTCAATGAAATAAATTTTATTGTATGAATCAAATCTAACACAGGATATTGCAAAGTACAATAAAAGATGACCCGCAGATCTAGTCTTTTTCGTTATAACTTTATAAGGTCGCAGAGCCGGTTATGCGCGTAGGCCTTGAGTGGAAGCCGTTCTCCGCCAGGGTGCGTATCGCCACTTCGGCGGCGGCAATTTGTTGTGATTCGGTCTGCCGGTTCAAGATACTGGTAATCTGAATGGCACCAAGCAAACGCCCATGAGGTTCAGATACCGGTACCGAAATAGAGGCCAGTTCCGGCGATCGTTCTGCTCTGGTAATGGCATAACCGTCCTTCAACACTTGTTCGGTTCTGGGCGATGTGCCATCGGTAAAGGCGCGCAATACATGCGAGGCTGAGCCGCCATCTGCCAGCGCCACACGAGTGCCAACCTCGAATACATAACGAACATCTCGCGAGACATTCTCCCGATACAGACATACCCGCATGTCGCCCTCGCGAATGTAGAACGCAACGCTTTCGTGTGTCTCAAGCATGATGGTGCGCAGAATCGGTTGCAATCGCTGTCCAAGGTCGAAGGTAGAGCGATATAGCGCTCCCAGACGCAATAAATTGTGACCCGGTGCGTATTTGCCATCGAGACTGCGCTGGATATATCCATATTCAATGAAAGTGTTCAGTAGCCGCAGTAGCGTTGCTTTGTCCAGTCCTGTCATCTGCGCCAGTTCGCGCAGTTCCAAGTGCAGATGTTCCTCTGAAAAGCATTCGAGGATGGTCAGGCCACGCGCAAGCACCCCAATAGGCGGCGTGGGCACGTTGGTGGTTTTCTGGCTTTTACTGGTCTCTTTCATAAGAATGAATTTCCTTTTGTGTTCTTGACAAAGGCAAAATGATGCGCTACTTTATATTTCATTAATAAAAATATATTTCATTCAATAAAACATTTTATGACATAAGTGAGCATAGAACAATGCCTCAACCCGATCTGGCTTCTCGTCCTTTTGCCGATTTGCTGCTTCAACTGCGAGCTATTGTCGGCCCCCCAGGGCTCCTGACCGAACCCGAAGATATGGCAGCCTATGCGTTGGAACATCGCGGTAATTATCCTGGAAAAGCGCTGGCCATTGTCAGGCCGGGTTCTACTGAAGAAGTCAGCCAGGTGGTTCGTGCCTGTAACCATAGCAGCGTTCCGCTGATTCCCCAGGGCGGTAATACGGGTCTGGTTGGGGGATCTACACCGGACGAATCCGGTCTGGAGATTGTACTTAGCCTGACTCGGATGAACCGGATTCGCGATGTGAATTCGCAAGACAATACCATGACAGTGGAAGCTGGTTGTATTTTACAGAACGTCCAGGAAGCGGCCGCGAAAGAAAATCGTATGTTTCCCCTGACATTGGGGTCAGAAGGTACGGCGACAATCGGTGGCAACTTGTCGACCAATGCCGGCGGGGACCAGGTGATTCGTTATGGAAATA
>DATGQC010000473.1:0-5448 GCA_035304425.1 Advenella sp. | reverse complement strand
TGCGGCTGGGCAACAGCGAACCGATGTCGTTTTCAGACATTTTGCGAATCGATACCCGGCCCGTGAGCGACTCCAGCAGATGCTTGGCGTTGTAGACCGCGATGCCCTTGAGCACGCAACGCGTCAGAAAGCGTTCCCAGGTGCCGTCAATGGCGTCAAAATCGGCGACCACGCCGTCATAACGGATTTCCTGCAAATCCGGCGCCTTCAGAATGCGCGTATCAATGAACGCAATTTTGGTCAGTTCGGCGGCACGTCCCATGTCGATCACCGCCAGCTTGACCTTTTTCAGGTGCTGCAGCGCCATAAATTCTATATGCAGCCAGAACAGCGCGACAATGCCGCTGGCAAACAGCAGAAATCGTGAAACGTCCAGGCGAAACAGCAGGACGATCAACGACAGAATCAGATAGATCGCCAGCACCTGGGGCGCGACCAGGGCCGCATTTCTGCCCCCCGGATAACGGGTCAGCAGGCGGAAGACGGCGACGTTGGACAGGACCAGCGCCAATGTCGTGACCACTGCCGCCGTCACCTGCCCATTGTCGGGCGACCAGACCGCCCGCGGCCCCCACATGAGCACGTATGGCAGGGCAACGCACAAAGTCCAGCCAATCACGATTGAGAACACCCTGGAGAACAGGAGTTGCTCGAAAAAACGGTCAAACCGGCGGGCAGGAATTAGTTCATTCACGTTTCAGGACTGGTCCATGTAATATACGACATGCATTACACTACGGATCGGAAAATAAAGCAGCTAGTTTACCGCTTAAAAGTCACACATCACCCGTCAGCAATTAAAGTATTGAAAAGGCGTTGTATTGGCGGCAACACCTTATTTCAGGGCGTTTCTACAAGAAAGAAGAATCATTCTCATCTACTCCTTACGGTATACTTGGCGCTATTGCCCGACAGGCTTTAACCCTGAACTGTTTTTGGCAGGAACAACTTGAATACTGAATCGGATTCTCACAAACCACTGACACAAATGCCACAGTGGCACGCGTACGTCAAAGCAGTCAACGCTGCCCCCCGCTCTGCTCCTGCGCCGCGGATTATCGAGGCCGGCGGCATGCAAATCGATCTGACTGCCCAAACCTATAGCGCGGACGTGCTGAACACCACCATCGCCCTGCTCCAGGCGCGCGACTTTACCGCCGCTCGGCAGTCCCTGTTTGACGGCGAACCCGTCAATACGACAGAGAATCGCGCCGCCTGGCATACCCAATTGCGTACCGCGCGCCCGGTCGAAGAAGTGGCAGAAGAACGCAAGCGCGCGCTGGAGTTCGTTCGGCGCAGCGACAGCGAGCGCCGCTGGCGCAATATCGTCCATATCGGCATTGGCGGCAGCGACTGGGGCGTGCGACTGGTCGTGGGCGCCTTTGGCTACGCTGGCATGTGGCGCAACATCCGTTTTGTCGCCAATATTGACGGTCACGCGGTTGAGGGCGGGCTTGCCGGTCTGGACCCGCGCGAAACACTGATTGTCGTCGCGACAAAATCGTTCAAAACAGCCGAAACCCTGGAAAACGCCAAGCGGGCCATCGAATGGATGCAGGCCGCAGGCATTGCCAAGCCGCTGAACCAGGTGATCGCCGTGACGGCCAACCCGCAGGCCGCCCAGGCATGGGGTCTGCAGCAAAGCCAGATATTCCGGTTCTGGGACTGGGTGGGCGGCCGTTTTTCCATCTGGTCGGCCGTGGGTGTCGCTGCGGGCCTCGCAGTGGGACCCGATGTGGTTGCCGGACTGCAAAGCGGCGCCAAGGCCATGGACGACCATTTCCTGACCGCACCCATCGAAGAAAATGCACCGGTGCAACTGGCCATGGCCGGCATTGCCAACCGCAGTATCCTGGATTACGGCTCGCTCAATATTTCAGCCTACGATTCCCGGCTGGCTAACCTGATTCCCTATATCCAGCAGCTGGAAATGGAGTCGCTGGGCAAATCGGTCGATCTCAACGGACAACCCATTACCGTGCCCACCGGGCCGGCTGTCTGGGGGATGCCGGGCACCGACGCGCAACATACGTTTTTCCAGTGGCTGCACCAGGGCAGCGACGGTGCGCCGGTCGATTTCATCGCCTGCCTGCACGAGGACCATGCCTGGAAAGAACACCATATACAGCTGCTTGCCCACTGCCTGGCCCAGCGGGAAGCGCTGATGAACGGCAAGACGTATGAACAGGCGGTGCAGGAAAGCATGGCGGCCGGAATGTCGGAAGCTGACGCCCGCGAACTGGCAAAGCACAAGGTGCATCCCGGCGGTCGCCCGTCCAATCTGATCATGATGCCCAGCCTGACGCCTTTCTCGCTGGGCGCCCTGCTGGCCCTGTATGAACACAAGGTATTCGTCCAGGGCCTGGTATGGGGCCTGAATCCATTCGATCAATGGGGAGTGGAATACGGCAAGGTGCTGGCGACCGACATTACCGCTGAATTGAAAGGCGCCCCGACGCAGGGGGCGCACGACGCCTCGACCCGTTACTGGATTGAACGCATTCGCTCGCAAATGGAATGAAAATCCTCTTTACCAATTTCCATAAACGCAACGGCGGCGGGCACGTAACCTACATTCTGGACCTGCTGCGGCAATTTGCCGACCATGACTGCTGGCTGGCGACGCCCGGCACCAGCAGGTTGTTTCGCTATGCCCAGACGCTGGATAGGGTGACGGTCCGGGACCAGGCCTTCAACTCCCGTATTGGCAAACTGATTCCGGAAGTGCGCCGGTTGCGGCAATTAATTCGGCAGGAGCAATTTGACATCATTCACGTCAACGCCTCTGCGGATCACCGGCATGTGATGCTGGCCTGCCTGGGCCTGCCGCGACGACAGCGTCCGCGCATTGTCTTTACCAAGCACAACGACCATTCTGTGCATACGGTCGGACACCGGCTGCGCGCCTGGCTGGCCACCGATGCGGTCATTGCCGTCAGCCACTATGTGGCCGGATTGTTCGCCGACAGCGCCTACGCCAGCTTTCCGATACACGTGATTCATCACGGTATTGACGTACAGCATTTTGCACCAGCCACTCGTGCTGAACGAAGCGCAGCCCGCCAAAGGCTGCTGGGCGTGGATGACCCGCAACAAATCGTCTTTGGCAGCACGGGCGGCACTGATTTTGAGAAAGGCTGGCTGGAGCTGGTGTACGCGATTGCGGGGCTGCCCGATGCCTTACGCAAGCGCTGTCGCATCATAGTGGCAGGCGACCCGCCACCGGACGACATTATCCAGAGCGTCAAGGGGCTGCAAATGCAAGACCAGGTCATCTTCCCCGGACTGCTGGATGACGCCCGCCCCGTACTGGCGGCTAGCGACCTGGGGTTTGTCCTGTCGCACCGGGAAGCCCTGTCTTATGCTGCGCGTGAAAGCATGGCCTGCGGGCTGCCAACCATCGTCAGCGATGCGGGCGGCCTGCCCGAAAACCTGGAGCATGGCGTCTCGGGCTGGATAACACCAGTACAGGATGTCACCGCATTGCGCGCCCTGCTTGCGCAAATATTGCCGGATGAGGCCACCCGGGCCACGGTGGCCCAGCATACGCGGCAGCGCGCCGAGGTCTTGTTCAATCTGTCGGTCTTCGCCAACAACACCATGAACGTATACAAAGACGTGCGCTAACTATGCCTGCTGGCTGGACCGCCACACCCCGCTTGCGCTATCTTGGCTGAGCGATGTCATCTGAGCGATTGCATGTGCGCTGTCTCATTTGCGCGATTTCACTCGTGTGATGGCCTATTGCGCTCGTATGATGGCCATGAGCGACTTCGGTTAAGATGGCCGCCGCGCTCGCTCACACTTTTAGCGAATGCGCCTGCAATGACTACTCACTGTGGTCGTTCCGGTAGCCCTGCGGGTTGTTTTTTTGCCAGCGCCAACTATCAGACATCATCAGCGACAGCCCCCGTCTGGCGGTCCAGCCCAGTTCGCGGCTCGCCTTCTCGGGGTTGGACCAGCACTCGGCGATATCGCCTTCGCGCCGCGGCGACAGCGTATAGGGAATGGACACGCCTGTTGCTTCTTCAAACGCCCTGACGATATCCAGTACCGAATAGCCTTTGCCGGTGCCCAGATTCCAGATATGGGAACCGGTTTTATCCTGAATAAAATTCAGGGCGGCCAGATGCCCCTGAGCCAGGTCTACCACATGAATATAGTCACGCACACCCGTGCCGTCGGGGGTTGGGTAGTCACTGCCGAATATGGCAAGCTTTTCCAGCTTGCCGACGGCGACCTGGGTAATGTATGGCAAGAGATTGTTAGGAATGCCGTTGGGATCTTCGCCGATATACCCGGACTCGTGCGCCCCGGCAGGATCGAAATAGCGCAGAATGGCCACCGACCATCGCGGATCCGACTTCGCCAGATCCTGCAGAATGCGCTCGACCATCAATTTGGAACTGCCGTAGGGATTGGTGGGATTGCCTACCGGACAGGTTTCAGCTATCGGCATGATGTCCGGCTCGCCATAGACCGTTGCTGACGAACTGAAAACGATGCGGCGGACCCCGGCTTCCGCCATGGCTTCGGTCAAAATGACCGTGCCCCCTACGTTGTTATCATAATACCGCAAGGGCTGCCGCACGCTTTCGCCCACGGCTTTGAGGCCGGCGAAATGCACCACCGCATCAAACTTGTGCGCACTGAACAGCGCGTCCAGCGCCGGACGGTCGCGAATATCGCCTTCAATAAAGATGACCGTCTTTCCGGTTATTTTCTCTACCCGGTTCAGCGATGTGACAGCGCTGTTGGACAGATTGTCCAGCACGACAATGTCGTGTCCTGCATTCAGTAATTCGACAACGGCGTGTGAGCCAATAAAACCGGCTCCGCCGGTAATCAGAAGTTTCATGCCGGGATTCCCACTATGCAGATTCAGATCGGAGTGATATTGATCGGATTATAGTTCAATGATCGGCCGATACAATGCCAGGGCAACACGTTGAAAGAGACATTCGGTTTGCATGATGGCGCTACAGGCGATGCAATCTGACAGCGACGAAGTCGCCCGTATGCGCGCCTTGCTTTTCCCGTTCCCTTTTCCTTTTTTCCATTAGGCCGCTTGCCCCCGGCGCTGTCTTCTTCCCGGCAACGAGGCGGTTGGACGAATTCCCTTATCGACTCAATGGAACCGGCAGGCGACGTTGTAACGTTTCAAACGACATGTCGCCAATCAGTTCCGGCACATAGACGCCATCTTCTCTGATTTCAAAGGTAGCGACGTCGGTATAGATGCGATCCACGCATTGCAACCCGGTAACCGGATAAGTGCACTGGGGCAACAGTTTTGATCGCCCCTGCTTATCGAACAACTCCATCACAATATACACGTGCCGGGCGCCGACCGCCAGGTCCATGGCCCCTCCGACTGCTGGTGTGGCATCCGGGGCGTTGGTATGCCAATTGGCCAGATCGCCCCGCATAGAAACCTGATAGGCGCCC
>DATGQC010000472.1:0-2772 GCA_035304425.1 Advenella sp. | reverse complement strand
GCTTCGCCTACTTTCTTTTTCCACTCAAGCAGGGACGCCTCTGAGATCGATTCGGAGAGCTGAGGAACTACAACGTCAATAATAGCCATTTTCGATAATCCGTAAAATTGTAATTAGACCGCTTACTTGGTCAGAATGAACCCTTTGAGCTTGGGTGCAAAAGCCTGTTCCACCAAGGCCTTTTGCTGCTCAATATGTTTGGCCATATAGCCAACCGCAGGCGAGGACGAAGCGGTACGTCCGGCGTAACCCAGACGCTGCCCGGAAGACATGTCTTCATACAGGTGGTGCTGGATATAGAACCATGGTCCCTGATTCTGGGGCTCGTCCTGTACCCAGACGACTTCCGTCGCATTCGGATACTTGGCCAGTTCACTGGCAAACGACTTGTGTGCAAACGGATACAGCTGCTCTACCCGCAGGATGGCAACATGACTGGCATCCCGTTCCTTGCGCGCGTTCATCAGATCATAGTAAACCTTGCCTGAACATACCAGCACCCGCTTGACTTTCTTGCCGTCAAGGTTGCTGTCGATTTCGCCCAGGATAGGATGGAACTCGCCGGACGCCAGATCGCTCAGCGGCGAAGTTGCGTCCTTGTTGCGCAACAGCGATTTCGGCGTAAAGATCACCAGCGGCTTGCGGAATGGCCGAATCATCTGACGACGCAGCAGATGGAAAATCTGTGCGGCATTCGTCGGCTGTACACACTGCATGTTATGGTCAGCGCACAGTTGCAGGAAGCGTTCAATGCGTGCCGACGAGTGTTCCGGTCCCTGGCCTTCGTAGCCATGCGGCAGCATCAGCGTCAGACCGGACTGGCGTCCCCATTTGGCTTCGCCTGAACTGATGAACTGGTCGATCACGACCTGCGCACCGTTGACGAAATCGCCGAACTGCGCTTCCCAGATAACCAGGGTATTGGGCTCGGAGCAGGAATAACCGTATTCAAAGCCGAGCACGGCCTCTTCAGACAGCACGGAATCGATAACAGTAAAAGGCGCCTGAGACTCGGAGATATTTTGCAATGGCACATAAGTACCGTCGTTCCAGCGCTCGCGCTTCTGATCGTGCAATACGGCATGACGGTGCGTAAACGTGCCGCGACCGGAGTCCTGACCGGTGATACGGATGGTATAGCCAGAGGAGAGCAATGTCGCAAATGCCAGGTGTTCGCCCATGCCCCAGTCCAGATTCTGCTCGCCCATGGCCATGGCGCGACGGTCGGCCAGCAGTTTTTTCACCAGATTGTGAGGCGTAAAGGAGTCGGGTATCGTGGTAATGCGCTCGCCGATGCGCTTGAGCTCGGCCAGCGGCACGGCCGTATCGGCACTGTCGGTCCATTTGGCGCCCAGAAATGGCGTCCAGTCGATGGAATATTTGTTCTTGTAGTCGGTAAGAACAGGCTCTACGGTTTTCTGGCCATCTTCCATCAACCGGCGGTAGTTCTTGACGAACTCTTCGCCTTCGCCTTCCGCCAACACACCCTGCGCTGTCAGCTTGTCTGCATAGATCTTGCGTGTGCCAGGGTGCGCGCCGATGCTCTTGTACATGAGCGGCTGCGTCAGCGACGGCGTATCCTGCTCGTTATGCCCCAGCTTACGATAACAGATAATGTCCACGACCACATCGTGGTTGAACTCCATGCGGTAGTCCAGCGCCAGGCGCGTTGCAAACACAACGGCTTCGGGGTCATCGGCATTCACGTGGAAAACCGGCGCTTCGATCATTTTGACCACATCTGTACAATACAGCGTTGAACGGGAGTCGCGCGGATCAGAGGTTGTAAAGCCGATCTGGTTGTTGATCACGATATGCAGCGTACCACCGGTCCCATAGCCGCGTGTCTGCGCCATGTTGAGCGTTTCCATGACCACGCCCTGGCCGGCAAAGGCCGCATCGCCGTGTACCAGCACGGGCAACACCTGCTGCCCCAGCGGATCGGCACGGCGTTCCTGGCGGGCCCGCACGCTGCCTTCCACAACCGGGTTAACAATTTCCAGGTGCGACGGGTTAAACGCCAGGGAAAGGTGAACCGGGCCACCGCGGGTAGACAGGTCACTGGAAAAACCGTTGTGATATTTCACATCGCCATCTGTCAGACCTTCGGCATGCTTGCCTTCGAATTCGGCGAACAGGTCACCGGGCATTTTGCCCATGATGTTGACCAGCATGTTCAGACGACCACGGTGAGCCATGCCCACGATAATTTCCTGAACGCCCAGATCGCCCGCGTGATTGACGACCTCATCCATGGCGGCGATAAAGCTTTCTCCGCCCTCAAGTGAAAAGCGCTTCTGCCCCACATATTTCGTGTGCAGGAAACGCTCCAGCCCTTCGGCTTCGGTCAATTGCTGCAGAATGCGCTTTTTGGTGTCGTCATCGAAAGAACCGTTGGCATGGGTGGACTCCAGGCGTTCCTGGACCCAGCGCTTGGCCTTGGGATCGGACATGTGCATGAACTCGGCGCCAACAGCACCGCAATAGGTATCACGCAGGGAATTGAGAATTTCACGCAGGGTCATGGTGCCCTGTTTGGTGAAATAGGTGTTAGTGGCAGAGTACACCTGATCCAGATCGGCCTCGGTCAGACCGTAAAAGGCGGGATCGAGTTCCGGAATTTCAGGGCGTTCGCGGCGTTTCAACGGATCAAGCTCGGCCCAGCGCACCCCAAGGGTGCGATAGGCAGCGATTAATGACTGGACATGAAGCTGTTTGCTGGCCACCTCCAGGGTGGGCGCGCCTCCCCTGGCAGCCTGGGCAAAGGCATTG
>DATGQC010000471.1:0-3992 GCA_035304425.1 Advenella sp. | reverse complement strand
CGGCGCCCCCATGGTCATTGCCAATCGTTCAGCGTAAATCCACTTTTCTGAAATCGTTGATTCGGACGAACCGGCGCGCAAAGTATAGTCATCACCCGAAACCACGACGGTTCTGTTCTCTACTTTGCCCGTGCCGATAATCGCATTGACAGGCGACATATCAATGAAACGACCGCTTTCATCATAACGCCCCTTGCCCGCCAGTCTGCCCATTTCGCGAAAGCTGCCCGGATCAAGCAATGCATCCATGCGTTCCCGCGCGTTCAGCCGTCCGCGTTCCTTGTGCTTGAGCAAGGCTTGTTCACCCCCCATGGCCTGGGCCATTTTGCGGCGTTTGTACAGCTCTTCGTATTCCTCTTGCCACTGCTGGCCATGATATTCGAATGTTTGCATAGTCTCTTCTGTATTGGTTTGTAATGACAGCCGACAAGGCACGAGCCGCCTTGTCCGAAGCGGTGAAGATGAATCAGTTGCCGGACGCGATCACCCCCTCGCGCAACAGGTCATCTATGATCTTGTCGTCGATGCCAAGCTCGTCGCGCAATACGCTGACCGTGTCTGCGCCCAGATCGGGCCCGGTAAAGCGGATGCTGCCCGGCGTGGCCGACAGGCGCGGCACGATGCCCACCTGGGCCACAGACGCCAGTTGCGGATGCGGCACATGAGCGATCATGCCGCGCGCCTGATAATGCGGATCATCGAAGATATCCGCTATCGTATAGACCCTGGATACAGGCACTTCCACGGCAATGATCATCTGTTCCAGCTCAACGGCATCATACTGGCGCGTCCACGCGCTGATAATGGCGTCCAGATCGGTCATATTGGGCTTTTCTCCGCGCACGCGGATTGAGCAAAAACGCGGATCCTGCAGCAATTCGAGACGCCCCATCAATTTGAGCAACCGTTCGAACGTGGCATTGCTGTTGGCGGCGATCAGCAGAAAATTATTATCACGCGTGGGATACAGGCTGTTGGGCGCCATGGAAGGCAGGTTCGGACCGACCCGCATCGGAATTTTATTGAGCTTCTGGAATGCAGGAACCAGGGGCTCAAGCTGCGTAAAGGCAGTTTCATACAACGCCACATCCACGACCTGGCCCTGCCCGGTCTGATCGCGGCTGCGCAGCGCGCCCATTGCGCCAAAGGCGGCATACACGGAGGTCAGGTAATCGGTTGTCGCCAATGCAACGCGCGCCGGCGGCCGGTCCGGATCTCCGGTCATATGTCTGACACCGCCCACTGCCTCGCAGATTGCGCCGTAACCAGGCCTCTGGGCATAGGGCCCGTCCTGGCCATAGCCGCTGATACGCACAAAGATCACGGCGGGATGCTGCGCCGATACCTGCTCGTAACCCAACCCCAGCCTTTCCAGGACGCCGGGCCGGTTATTTTCCAGCACAATATCTGCTCCGGACATCAGCGCCAGCGCCAGCCGGCGGCCCTGCTCGGACTTCAGATCGATCACGACAGAGCGTTTGTTGCGCAGAATCGACGCAGCGTACAGAGAAATATCGCCCACGTGGCTGCCCATCTGGCGAACCGGGTCCCCCTGCGGGGGCTCTATCTTGATGACATCGGCGCCGAAATCAGCCAGCAGGCGCCCGCAGGCGGGCCCGGCAATGGTGCTGCAAATCTCGATCACTTTGACGCCTGCCAGCGGCTGCGTCTGAGCAGCGGTTTGCGGGTTGGTCGCGGATGGGTTCAACGTACTCTCCTGTTGCAAATAGGTAAAAGGCCAGGGGGCCGATGGAATTAAGGGGCCGGACCGTCATGCGCGTTCAGGCTGCGCCGATTCGCGCAATAACCATTCCTTCCTCGACGGCGCCGCCTTCCTCAACCAGAACCGTAACCTGACCGCCGGCAGGCGCTTCCACCGGGATCTCCATTTTCATGGACTCCACAATCACCAGGGTCTGGCCCTCCTGAACCGCGTCGCCATCATTAGCGACAATCTTCCATACCGTGCCGGTCACTTCAGACAGAACATCCATATTTTTGCCCTATAAATAAATTAACAAACAGATTGTTAACAATAATATAATATACAAAATAGATTTGCACAATCAATCATTACTCAATGGCCAAGCAAGGGTCATTGACGAGTACGACAGGAGATCTGAACATGTTCAAGAAAATACTGGTCGCCAACCGCGGCGCCGTAGCAGCAAGAATTATTCGCGCAGCAAGGCACATGGACATTGATTGCGCCGTGGTCTATTCAGAGGCAGACGCAGACCTGCCCTATGTGCGCCAGGCCGAGGAAAAAATCTGCATTGGCAGCCCCGCCCCGGCCGACAGTTATCTGAATATGGACAAAATACTGCTTGCGGCGCGCTCGGTCGGCGCCGACGCAGTCCACCCCGGTTATGGATTTTTATCAGAAAACGCCGAGTTCGCCAGGCGCGTGCAGGGTATGGGGCTGGTTTTCATTGGTCCGGCGCCGCAATGGATCGAGTCGATGGGACATAAAACCCGGGCTCGAGCACTGGTGGCGCAACACGGCATGCCGATGTGCCGCAGCAGCGGCATCCTCCATGGCACGCCCCAACAACAATGCGACCAGGCTGCCGGCGCCGGGTTTCCACTGCTGATCAAGCCCGCAGCGGGCGGTGGCGGCATCGGCATGATCGCGGTGCATGACGCATCGGCATTGCCAGCCGCGCTCGAACAGGCCACGAGTCTGGCGCAACGAAGTTTCGGCAATAGCCAGTTGTATGCCGAGCGTCTCTTTGCGCAGCCCCGGCATATTGAATTTCAGATCATGGCAGACAACTTTGGCAACGCCATACATCTGTTCGAGCGCGATTGTTCAATCCAGCGCCGCCACCAGAAAGTCATCGAAGAGGCGGGCGCGCCGGTCATTGACAGAACCACCGTCGCATCTATGGCCGATACTGCGGTTCGCATCATGACAAATGTAAAATATAACAATATCGGAACGGTGGAGACCTTGTATGACCCACAGTCCGGTTTCAGCTTTCTGGAAATGAATACCCGGCTGCAAGTCGAACATGGCGTCACTGAAGCAGTCACAGGGGTTGATATTGTGCAAAGCCAGATTGCGCTGGCCGCCGGCAAACGCCTGCACGAGGTCATTCCCCATCCGCCGCAAGCGCCCGACGGCCATGCGATCCAGGTGCGCATTTATGCCGAAGACCCGTGGCGTTTCACGCCGTCTCCCGGATTATTAAACGTTTTCCGCCTGGGCCGGGGCACGGGCATTCGCATCGAAACCGGCTACGCCGAAGGCGCCAGGGTCTCGCCGTTTTATGACCCGATGATTGCCAAGGTGATCGCGCATGGCTGCGATCGGGCCCAGGCCATTGAGCGTTTAAGAAACGCATTATCGGACAGCGCGATCGAAGGCATCAAGACCAATATGCCATTCCTGCTGGCCGCATTGGATGACCCGGATTTTTGCCAAGGACAGGTTCATACCCAACTGGCGCAGGATATTGTCAGACGGGCTGCGCCAAACCGGAATCGTCCGCTTGCCGCGTGATATTGCGTGCTGTGGAGCCATTGCCCTGCGAACCACGACAACATGATCGCACCGGCGTTAGCGCTGCTCAGTCTGCAGCGCCGCCAGGGTGGCGTCCCAGGACTCCTGGATCCGCTGCTGGCAGATCTGTGCTGCCAGTTCTGCGTCGCCTGCTTTGCAGGCCTGCAGGGAGCGTTGCCAGTGTTCGATAGAACGCACTCGTCGCTCTCTGGAGCGAAATTGCAGTTTGGAATAACGCAGGGTTTGCAACGATAAGGAAGTCACGATCTGACTCAGGCGCGAATTACTGGCATAGCGCGCCGACAGCAAAGACAACCGGTAAGTGGTCTCGGCATACAGGCTGCCATCGGCAGGCGAGTCAATGCAAGAGGTCAGCTTTTTGATTCCATGTTCAAGCAGCTTGAGCAGCTCAGGATTCCGCGCTGCCGCATTCTTTCGTGCCGCCAGGGACAACAGGCTGCTGCGCACTTCGAATATCTCTGCCAGC
>DATGQC010000470.1:0-7542 GCA_035304425.1 Advenella sp. | reverse complement strand
CCGGTGTAATTGAGCGGATGGCGCAGTTCGTCGATCAGATCGGCGTCCTGGATCTTGATTTCCTGCAGGCAGATGACATCTGCGTTATGGTTTTCCATCCATTGAGCCAGCCCCTTGCGGAAGGCTGAACGCAGGCCGTTGACATTTAGCGAGGTAACACGAAGCACGGGGAATCCTTTTTGATGAATCAGCGCGAGTCCTATTGTAGCGCCAGAGGCGGGCCCGCCACAATCTTGTCGTCGGGTGCACCGGCAAACCCGCTTAAGGCCGATCCTGCCGCCTGGCCCTTGCGGCCCCGGTTGAGCGGTGGGCCGGTCAGGTTGCGTGTCCGGTTTGCTTGCGTGGGCACACCGCCGCTGTAATGATCAGTACGGCGCCCAGCGCCATTTTCAGCGTGGGCTGCTCATTGAACAATACCATGGCGAAGGCGATGGCATAAACCGGTTCGAGCGCGATAATAAGACCGGCGCTGCGAGCGGGGATAGTGCGCAGGCTGTGGACAAACAGAAAATGCGAGAGTGCAGTGCAAATGACGCCCAGGACGATCAGCCATAGCAGGCTGCTATCGGACAGCATGGCCATGCCCCCCAGTCCGAGTGGCAGGCAAAGCACCAGAACAACCAGATTTTGCCAGAAAGCGATCTGTATGGCATTGAGCCGGCCAAGCGTGCGGTTGATCAGCGCAAGCGTCGCAAAGGTAATGGCGGAGATGACGCCCCAGAACAGGCCGATGGTGCCCGAATGATGCAGGTCTATGGCGGGCGTTACCAGCATCAGCCCGCTGATCACCAGTACGACCAGAATCCAATCCATCAGATTCACCTGGTCTTTGAGCACCAGTCGCTCCAGCAGCGTAATGAAGGCGGGAAAGCTGGCAAAGCCCAGGGTGGCAATGGCAATGCCGCCGGTTTTGACGGCCATGAAGAAGGTGACCCAGTGAATTGTCAAGGCCACACCCGAGCATAGCAGGGACACGTAGCTGCGGCGATCAAGCCCGCGCATGACCGGGGTTTTAATGCACAGAGCAACGGCATACAGGGCCAGTACGGCGAACAAGGCCCGACCGAATGTAATGGTCATGGGGCTGGCGTGAATCACATGGCCCAATACCCCGGTGAGTCCGAAAAAAACGGCGGCGATGTGCGCGCTGGTCAGGCCTTTTTGTCGCGGTGTCATGTCAGGGGCGTTGGTTCAGGCAAACCCGTATTGTGGAGATCGGCGAGGCATTTGGCAAGCGCCTGGCGCCTGGTTCCATTCATTGACCGGGGCAACGACCGGTCGCTATTGATCGTGGCGGCGTACGGTGCCCGGTCGCCCCGCCTGTGTCTAGGCGGGTGTCTGGCTGAAGCGGAAGCTGGATGCGGTGATGGAGCCAAAGGCATGCGCCTCATGGTACGCCAGCGTGGCCGGATCCTGTTGCGCAGCGCCGACGGCAACCATCAGGGGAATCAGGTGATCTTCGTGGGCGTGAGCCAGTCTGGCCGATGGCGCCTGTTCCCAGTGGAGCAGGCCGTTTGCGCGTTGCTCGGGATTGCTGTTCACGACAGTCTGCTGCAGCCAGGCATCAAACTGCGCAGAGGGCTGTGCGCCGCGCTCATCCAGAAGGCGCAGGTTATGATAGCTCAGGCCGCTGCCGATAATCAGCACCCCTTCCTCCCTGAGCGGAGCCAGCAAGCGGCCCAATTGCAGATGAAATGCCGGATCATAATCCTTGCGGATCGAAAGTTGCGCCATGGGAATATTCGCCTTGGGAAAGGCGACAGCCATGGGCACGAATGCGCCATGATCGAAGCCCCGCTCTGCGTCCTGTGTGACGGCGATGCCGCCCGTCTGCAGTAAAGCCTGCACGCGTGCGGCCAGTGCCGGATCGCCCGGCGCAGGATATTGCACCGAATAGGTATGTTCGGGAAAGCCATAGTAATCGTACAGCATGCCCGGTTGTGCGGCGGTGCTCACGGTAATTTCATCTGTAATCCAGTGGGCCGATACCATCAACACGGCCTTTGGCGTTTCCGGCAACTGTGCGGGCAGGCGCTGCAGCGAGTCGTGCAACGCGGCGTACATGGGTTTCCATTCATCAATCCAGGGCCAGGGGCCGCCACCGTGTGAAATAAAATAAACCGGCATTGTCATCATCATTATCTCCGTAAGCTTAAATGAACAGTCGGGCGGGCAGATCGGTCAATCTTGCTCTGTGCGGGATAATTCCCAGCGTCGTGCTGGACCGTGAATGGCCGCGCGGATACGCCCGTTGGTCGCGCGGGAAAAGCAAAAAAGGGGAAGAGAAACCTGCTGCGCTCCCCCTTTCGGGGAGCGATAGCAACTGCCCGGTGCGCTGCTGGTCATAGATTGATTCGGCTGGCCTGGCGCGGCTCGGAACCGCGCTGCGCCCGGGGTATGAGGCCTGAAGGTCGTTCAGGCCTTGCGGCGGTTGTCGATGCTGAGCGCGCCCGGGCCGGCCGCGGCGATAAACAGGAAGATGAAGCAGTAAAGCACAACGGTTTCGCCGCCATTCATGAGCGGGAACAGAGCGTTGCCCTGAGGCGCGTGGGCGTAGAAGTAGGCAACTGCTGTCATGCCTGAAGCGACAAACGCTGCGGAGCGGGTAAACAGACCAAGAATAAGCAGAATGCCGGCAACCAGTTCGATCATGCCGGCGATGCCGGGCATGGACAATGCCTGCAGGTTGTCGAACATTTCAATGTGAGGGACATGCAGGTATTTTGCAGTGCCGTGCAGCAGCAGAGTATAGCCGGACACGATTCGGAGCAGGGCAAGGGCGTAGGGAACCAGATGGTCTGTTTTCATGATTAATCCTTAAGTCAGGTGAATAATCGATACGGCGGATGCCTGATATGACTGTATCGGTAATTGCAGAAAATCACAATTGAACAATGGACTCAGGATGTCGTCATCGTATCGGATAATGTAAGAAATAGTGTAATCGTATTTGATCAGGAAATATATACTGATATTATTAATAAACCATTTCCTGTAAAGAAATGATAAGTGCGGCAGATTCGCGACGGTAGCATGCAAGCGGCCACCGTCGGCCAGGTTATTACAAAGGTTGTCGGGAGGGTTTCGTATGGATACGCTATTGAGCATCAAGGTGTTCTGTGAAGTGGTGCGTGCCGGCAGTTTTGTGGGGGCCGCCCGCCATCTGGGAATATCCAATCCCATGGCAAGCAAGCATGTTGTGCATCTGGAGCAGCAGGTGGGCGCTCGACTGCTGCATCGCACCAGCCGCAGGCTGAGCCTGACTGAAGCGGGCCAGCTCTACTATGACAAGTGTGTTAATGCCCTGGATATGCTGGATCAGGCCGAAGCGGCGCTGGGCGACCGCCAGAGCGAACCCAGTGGCGTGTTGCGGGTCACCGCGCCGGTATGGTTTGCCAGCCACCGTATTGCTCAATTGCTGGTGCAGTACCAGAAGCGCTATCCCAGGGTAGTGCTGGATCTTTATCTGACCAACAGCAAGATCGAACTTGTGGAAGCCGGGATGGATCTGGCCATTCGGGTCACGCATGAGCCGGAACCGCAATTGATTGTGCGCAGGATCGGCACGGTCCGGCTGGTGCTGGTGTCCAGTCCGGACTACATCAGCCGCATGGGCAAGCCGCGCTTTGTCCAGGATCTTGAACGGTATGGCGCGGTCATGCCCAACTATCGCGATCGTGATGAGTATCTGTTACAGGGACCAGCCGGCATGATCAAGTTCAGGCTGCAGGGCCTGATGAAGACAAGCGACACGACACTAAGCCGGGAACTGGTGTTGGCCGGCATGGGTATTGCCATGCTGCCCGCGTGGCTGGTGGAAGATGATCTGCAGCAGGGACGCCTGCTGCGACTGCTGCCCGATCATGACAGCCCGCCGCTGGATATTTTCGCCAGCTATGTCAGCCGTCAATACCAGACGGCCAAAGTGCGCAGCTTTATTGATTTTTTCTCGGCCGCCATGGCGCCATAGGGCATGCTTGCTTTATCATTGCGAGGTTTACCACATATCGATTTCAGCAGGAACATCATGTCTTCTCAGAACCGTCTTGATTTTGTCCGATTCGCCTCGCAGGAAGGGGTCTTGCGCTTTGGCCAGTTCAAAGTAAAGTCCGGACGCCTCAGTCCCTATTTTTTCAACGCCGGCCTCTTTAACACCGGCAGATCGGTCGGTGAACTTGGCCGGTTCTATGCGCAGGCGTTGCTCGATTCCGGGCAGGGCTTCGATATGTTGTTTGGTCCTGCCTACAAGGGTATTCCGCTGGCGGCGGCCACGGCCATCGCGCTGGCTGGCCAGGGGGTGCAGGCCGCGGAGGTGCCGTTTGCCTTCAACCGCAAGGAAGCCAAGGCGCATGGCGAGGGCGGTACGCTGGTGGGCGCGCCGCTGCAGGGGCGCGTCGTGATCATTGATGATGTGATTACCGCCGGGACATCGGTGCGCGAATCCGTGGATATTATTCGCGCAGCCGGCGCCACGCCGGCAGCGGTGTTGATTGCGCTTGACCGGATGGAGCGTGCCGGCCCCGATGATGCGCTGTCAGCCCATTCTGCGGTACAGGACGTGCAGCAGAAATATGGGATGCCGGTTATTAGCATCGCATCGCTGGACGATATCATGCAGTTGCTTAATGAGGATGCCACCTTTGCCCAGCATCAGGAAGCCGTGTCGGCCTACCGGAACAAATACGGAATTGCCGCCTGAGTGTTGCGGTAAGTCGTGAGATGGCCAGAAACCGCCGGGGTTTCTCCGGCGGTTTCTAATGGACAGCGGCTACCGTGGTCGGTCGGGTAATCGGACTGCAGCGGATCCGGCAACGGTCAGCCCAGTTTTTCCTTGAGCAACTGGTTGACCTGGGCCGGATTGACTTTGCCTTTGCCGGCTTTCATCACCTGACCGACCAATGAATTGAAGGCTTTCTGTTTGCCGGCGCGGTATTCTTCAACGATGGCGGGGTGAGCCGCAAGCACTTCATCGATCAGTGCGGTAATGGCGCCGGCGTCGCTCACCTGCTTGAGTCCGCGCGCCTCGATAATGGCATCGACATTGCGCTCGTGCTCACCGGCCCACATCGCGGCAAATACTTCGCGTCCGGCCTTGTTCGAAAGCGTGCCGTCGGCTATCCGCTGCACCAGGCTGGCCAGGTTGTCGGGGGTGACCGGGCTATCGGCAATGTCGCGTTCTTCCCGGTTCAGGGAGGCGGCCAGCTCTCCCATGATCCAGTTCGATGCCAGTTTGGCCTGTTCTGCAGGCAGACGCGCCATGGTGGCTTCGAAAAAGTCGGATACGTCACGGGTGACCGTCAGTTGCGCTGCGTCGTAAGCGGGCAGGCCCAGTTCGGTTTCATAGCGCTCGCGTCGCACCACGGGCAATTCCGGCATGTCGGCACGAACCTGTTCGATCCAGTCGTTGCTGATGATCAGTGGCGGCAGGTCGGGGTCAGGAAAATAGCGGTAGTCGTGCGCGTCTTCCTTGGTCCGCATGCTGCGTGTCTCATCGTTGACGTCATCGTACAGCCGGGTTTCCTGGATGATGGTGCCGCCATCTTCCAGTACGTCGATCTGCCGGCGGGCCTCAAACAGGATGGCGCGCTCCAGGAAGCGGAACGAGTTGACGTTTTTGATTTCGGTACGTGTGCCGAATTCCTTCTGTCCAACCGGCCGCACCGAGACGTTGGCGTCGCAACGGAACGAGCCTTCCTGCATATTGCCGTCGCATATGCCCAGCCAGACCACCAGGCCGTGCAGGGTTTTTGCATATTCGACCGCTTCGGCAGCCGAACGCATTTCCGGTTCAGTGACGATTTCCAGCAACGGCGTGCCGCTGCGGTTCAGGTCAATGCCGGTGGCCGGTTCGCCTTGCGGGCCCTTGAATGTGTCGTGCAGCGATTTGCCGGCGTCTTCTTCCAGATGGGCGCGCGTCAGATTGACGGTTTTTTCCTGATCGCCCACAAAAAAGCGGATTTTGCCGCCCACGACGACCGGAATTTCAAATTGGGTAATTTGGTAATTCTTTGGCAGATCAGGATAAAAATAGTTTTTGCGCGCAAAAATGGAGCGGGGCGAGACGGTGCCGCCGACCGCCAGGCCGAAACGGATGGCGCGCTCTACTGCGCCCCGGTTCATGACCGGCAGGCTACCGGGCAGGGCCAGATCCACGCAGTTGGCCTGGGTATTGGGCGCAGCGCCAAAGGCGGTGCTGCTGCCCGAGAAAATTTTGGATTGGGTAGACAACTGGGTATGGGTTTCCAGTCCGATTACGATTTCCCACTTCATGATTGGATATCCGGTGTGCGTGTGTGCCAGTCTGTGTGCTGCTGGAAGCAGTCGGCTACGGCCAGCAGGCGGCCTTCGTCAAAATAATTGCCAATGATGTGCAGGCCGACCGGGCGGGTGCCATTGCGGCCGAAACCGCAAGGCACCGACATGGCCGGCAGGCCGGCCAGACTGACGCCCAGGGTGTAGATATCGGCCAGCCAGTCGGCGGTCGGGTCTTCATTGTTGTCGCCGATGTTCTTGGCTACATCAGGGGTGACCGGTCCGACGATGATGTCGCACTGGGTGCCGAGCGCCTGGTGAAAATCGTCCACGATCAGGCGGCGGATGCGCTGCGCCTGCAGATAGTAGGCATCGTAGTAGCCCTGAGACAGCACGTATGAGCCGATAAGAATGCGTCGCTGCACTTCGGCGCCGAAGCCTTCGGCGCGGGAGCGGCTGATCATTTCATCGATATTGCGATAAGCCGAGGCGCGATGGCCGTAGCGTACCCCATCGTAGCGCGACAGGTTGCTGGATGCTTCGGCAGGAGCAATGACATAATAGGCGGGAATGGCCAGCTCCGTGTTGGGCAGGGAAATGTCTACCCTGACCGCGCCGAGCTTTTCCAGTTCGACCAGCGCGGCTTCAACGGCTGCGGCGACCTCGCTGTTGAGGCCGGCGCCGAAATACTCGCGCGGCACGCCAATGCGCAAGCCCTGCAGCGGCCTGGCGCCGCTTGCGCGGTAGCCGGCGCTGGCTTTGTCATAGGCCTGCTGCACACGACCCACCACATTGGGCGTACCCAGGCAGTCTTGCAGGCTGGTGGAATCCATGGGGTCGAAGCCGCTGATGGTGTCCAGTACGGTCACCAGGTCTTTGGCGTGACGGGCCAGCGGACCGGCCTGATCCAGGCTGGAGCCGAAGGCAACCATACCGAACCGGGAAACCGTGCCGTAGGTGGGCTTGATGCCGCTGATGCCGCAAAGGGCTGCGGGCTGGCGCACAGAGCCGCCCGTGTCGGTGCCGGTGGCGATTGGCACGATGCCGGCCGCCACGGCTGCCGCCGAGCCGCCCGACGAACCACCGGGCACAGCCTGCGGATCCCAGGGGTTGCGGCACACGCCGAAAGCCGAGTTTTCGTTACCGGAACCCATGGCGAATTCATCGCAATTGAGTTTGCCGATATTGACTGCGCCGGCGTCGGCCAGATGCGTAACGACGGTGGCGTCAAACGGGCTGACATAGTCTTTGAGCATCAGGCTGCCAGCGGTGGTGCGCCACTGGCGCGTC
>DATGQC010000469.1:0-2818 GCA_035304425.1 Advenella sp. | reverse complement strand
CGACTGTTCGCCCTGTATATGGCCGGTATAGGGATTGACATAAAGCGCCGCTGACCGGGCATCCGGATAGCTGACTCGCACGCTCAGCGCGAACTGGGACTTTACGGGCCGGGAAATGGAGCGAACCACCGCGCCGGGGTGCTCCTGCGAAACTTTGGCAAGGATGGCGTCATAGCCCAGAAGCGGGGCGTCATCTGACGGGGGGTTGGCGCGAACAGCGGGATTGGCCACCCAGAGGATTTCCTGGCTGATCGTGGCGATGGAGCCTGTGAGGCAGACGAAAAACACGAACACCCAAATGGGAAGCGCAAGCCAGCTATGTACCAGAAACCAAAGCTTGGATCTGGATTTTTTCCCGGTGGGTTTGGGCGTGGTCATGGAATGGCAGAATTACGAGAGTACGATTGATAATGATTATTGTTTGATTGTACATTTTTCTACGCTTGCGTCGAATAATGCAGGCAGTATCATCAAGGGTTAAATGTTTACACGTTGCAACGTCCGGATGATCCCACCTCCCCTGCGGCACTTTGCCGCCTCATACCCATGCTGGCCAGACAGACAGCCGTTGATCCCCTCAAGTGCGCCTGACTCAACCGTTCCGTCCCCGCGCAATGCGCCACCTACCGGCATCTCGCACTCTTGGCTGCGCATTGCTACCGGCGTTGCGGCAGTTTTGCTGATGGCTGGTTGCGCGACGACCCCGCCGAGCAATCCGGAAAACATCTGTGAAATCTTCCGCGAGAAATCAGGATGGCACAAAGCGGCCGCCAAAACGCAGCGCAAATGGGGCGTGCCGCCGCAGGTTACATTGGCGGTCGTTTATCAGGAGTCCAGTTTCCGGCACGACGCTCTGCCACCCCGCCGCTACCTTCTTGGCTTTATACCCTGGGGCCGTGTCAGTTCTGCCTATGGTTACGCACAGGCCAAAGACGAAACCTGGGCGGATTACCAGCGCGAAGCGGGCGGCTGGTTTGCCAGCCGCGATGACTTCAGCGATGCGCTGGATTTCATGGGCTGGTATATGGACAAGGCACAGCGCCTGAATGGCACCTCCAAATGGGATGCCTACGGCCAATACCTGAATTACCACGAAGGCTGGACGGGCTACCGACAGCGCAGCTACGACCGCAAGCCCTGGCTAAAACGCGTCGCCGCTGGCGTACAGGCACGAGCAGAACGCTTCGGCGCACAATATCGAAGCTGCAAAGACAATCTATAGCGCAGCGTCACCATTAAAAAGGAAATTGTTCCAAATGACGCAACAAAAACTGAAAGTCGGCATGATAGGCGTAGGCCTGATGGGCCATGGCATCGCGTCCAATATTGCACGGCATGGCCATAGCCTGATTATTCTTGAGCACGCCGGCAACCAACCGGTCGATGATTTGCTGGCGGCGGGCGCGCGCGTTGCCAGTTCGCCGGCCGCCGTGGCCCAGGCATCCGACGTGGTCATCCTGTGCCTGACCGGCAGCCCACAGGTAGAAACGGTGGCTGGCGATGCCGGCGGCCTGCTCGAAGGCATGCATCCTGGCCTGCTGATCGTCGATTGCTCAACGGCGCTGCCGTCTTCCACACTGAAGGTTGCACAGTCGATAGAAGCCGCCGGTGGGCGATATATCGACGCGCCCATGACACGCACACCCAAAGAAGCAGCACAGGGTCGACTGAATCTCATTGTAGGGGGCGACGCCCAGATACTGGAAACGGTTCGCCCGCTGCTGCGTTGCTTTGCCGAAAGCATTGTGCACGCTGGCCCGGTGGGCGCAGGCCACCAAATGAAGCTGATCCACAATTTCGTGTCGCTGGGATTTTCGGCGGTGCTGGCGGAAGCGGCCGCCTGCGCGCAAAAAGCCGGTATCAATCCTGACACGATGGTAGATATACTCGCCACAGGCGGTGGGGGTGGCGTGGTGCTGGATCGTCTCAAACCTTACATCACTGGCAAAGATGAATCCGGCATGCGATTTTCGCTGGCCAATGCGGTCAAGGATATGACTTACTACACCACGATGGCGGAAGAAATGGGCGCCTCGCATGTCACCGCGCAAGCGGTTCGGGCGTCATTTGAGTTGGGTGTGCACGCGCGATCGCCAGATGCGACAGTGCCAACCCTGATTGACGTACTGGCCTGCGCGCGGGCTGGCGAAACACGCTGAAGAACCGCCATCGCCTGTTTTCGCCAGCCGCCCGGGCCCTGACAGCCTCCCCGGCACCTGGCGCAAACAAGCGATACCGCTCTGGCATTCAGGTTCCTAGTGCGTTGCGATACGTTGTGACAAGGCTGCGCAACATCAGCGGCCGTGCATACAAAAGAACTGCCATATCAACACTGAAGCGCTGGGCCCCTCTTTGCTGCTGAACTTGAGCTTGCTGTTGCCACCACTCCACGCATGGCCCACTTCTTTCAGCAAACACAGGCGCACCATGATTTTTTTTCCATTGAGGAAGTCTTGCCTGACGTACTCGCGATGCGTTCCTTGAGCAAGCAATCGCGCCCTGGACGCCGAGGCAGCGTTCAAGTGCGCAAACTGGGCAGCAAGCTGCTCGGCATTTTGCATCGACACGAGATGATCGCGCTTGCCATGCAAAATCAGCAATGGTCTGCCGGACAATGCTGTGCCATGCACCAATGGATTTATCAGTTCGACGGGGTCTACCGGGCTAGCCTTGCGCATTGTACGCAGCCCCGTTGTGGCATCGCGCGCGTATCCAAGAACCGCCCCCGAATGCATGGCTGTTGCGGCAAAAACATGAGGATGTCGCAAGACAACCAAGCCCGCCATGCTTGCGCCGGCTGAGAGGCCTGCTACATAAA
>DATGQC010000468.1:0-8542 GCA_035304425.1 Advenella sp. | reverse complement strand
AACAATGGCATCCATCTCATCCTCATGGCGCGCCCTGTCGGCCGGCTCGGCAAAACGCGAATCAGCCAGCAGATCATCCCGATCCATTGCCGTCACAAGACGCTTGAAGATACTTTGCGAGCCGGCCGTGATATGGATATACCGATCATCGGCCGTCGGATAAAGTGAATTCGGCGTGTGCCCTGGCAAACGCGAACCGCAACGCGTCGCGACAATGCCCAATTGCTGATAGGCGGCGATATGCGGCTCCATGAAACTGAATGCGGCTTCATAGAGCGCCGCGTCAACCACCTGTCCTTTCCCCGTACGCTGCCGGTCCATGATTGCCATCACCGCGCCAAACGCGGCGTAGAGCCCGGTTATGTAGTCTGTCATGGACACCGCGACCCGGGCCGGCGCCCGATCAGGATCGCCGGTTAGTTCCCGAAGTCCGCTAAACGCTTCGCAGACCACTCCGTACCCCGGTCTCCGGCTATACGGCCCATCCTGGCCATACCCGCTGATACGGACCAGAACCAGACCGGGATTGGCCAGCGACAGGCTGTCATAGCCCATTTCCCATTGTTCCAGCGTGCCCGGCCGGAAATTTTCAATCACGATATCGGCTTTCTCGCACAAGGTGCGGGCAATATCGCGCCCTTTCTGTTGGCGAAGATCAATAGAGACATTTTTCTTGTTTCTTAGAATGGATGCGCCATAAAGCGAGCGGCCGTTTTTACTGTTGCCCATCGACCGAACCGCATCCCCCTCTTTTTGCTCGACCTTGATGACCTCGGCGCCAAAATCTGCCATCAAACGCGCACAAAAGGGGCCGGCTACCGTTGAACCCAATTCAATCACCCGGTAACCCGCCAGGGGACCTGTACTGCCCGCGTTGGTTTGCTGCCCGTTCCTGAACATGTCTTTCCTTTCTTCCCAATGAAATCCGGCGGTTGCCCACTATCGGCTGCGTGTTTGATGGATTATAGATAGGCTTTTGCATTATCGTCAACAAAAATGTATACATTTTTGTTTTCATAAAATAACGACGCGATACAAGATGGCATGCCAGCAAGCCAGTGAATCAGTACCAGCCGTTAAAGCAAATCAGAGTGATGCGTTGGGTGTCGGCGTCGTGCAAAGGGCACGTCACAGATGCCTTCGGCGCCCGGTTGGAGGAGAAAGGATGAGAAAAAATGCCGGCCGCCGACGCAAACAGGGCGGCCGGATGGCACGCCCATTTACAGTCAGTTGCCGGCAAATTATGACAAGTGTAATAGCCCGCATCAGCTCGCCTGATCGGGCGCGATCAGCAAAGAAGGCAGCATGCTGCATTCAAATTGAAAACGGGTTTTATCCCTTATACCGTATCCTGCCCAATCAGTGATTGCGCAAAGCGTCAATCTGCGCGGCCTTGATATCAGCTGGCAAACCACCCCAGGTGGTACGGGTGTAATTGATCAGCTCGGCCATCTGCTGATCGTTCAGCTTGCGGGCAAAGCCGGGCATGCTTTGCATATTGCCGTTGCCGGGGAACGCCTGCTCGGGCAGACCATCAAGAACCGAGGCGATCAGGTTAGCGGCATCCGTTTGACGGATCGTGGCATTCCCTGCCATCGCCGGCGCGACATTCGGCTTGCCCTCGCCCGCGATACCATGGCAGCCGGCACAAAGATTCAGATAGTGCGCCCTGCCCTGACCGCCGCCCGGCGCCAGTTGCACCGCCGTTGGCGCAGGCGGTTTATCACCCATCAGATATGTGGTCATGGCCTTCATATCGTCTTTTGTCAGATACTGCGTACTCAGGGCCACCACCATATGCATTTCACTGAAGGCGGTGCCCTGCGGGGCCGTACCGGTCGCCAGGAATCGGCCCAGGTCGTCGGGCGTCCAGCCCCGCTCTGCCAGCCCGGCCGGCGTGATATCCGCGGCCTTGAAACGCCCCAGCGTGCCACCCTTGAGCGATTGGGCCAGATCCATCTGACCGAACATGCCACGAGGCGTATGGCATTCGGCGCAGTGCCCCATCACGTCGGTCAGATACCGCCCCCGCACCCATAATTCGGAATCCCCTGAAGAGACAGCCGGCAGCGGATCCTTGTTCTGGAACAACAGGTTCCAGCCGATCATCAGAAAGCGCTGATTAAAGGGGAACGGCAGATCATTCTCGGGGGTAGGAACATCAATGGCCGGCCTGGTCATCAGATAGGCATAGATATCATCCAGGTCCTGATCACTCATCAGGTGATAGGAGTTGTACGGCATCGCCGGATACAAATGCCGTCCGCCGGGCGTAATACCGTCTCTGACGGCGCGATAAAAGTCTTCCCGGGTCCAGCGACCAATGCCATAATCGGCAGAGGGCGTGATGTTGCTGCCATGCACGGTCCCGAAGGGGGTTTCCATGGGAAAGCCGCCGGCAAACAGGCCACCGCCTTCAACGGTATGACAGGCGGCGCAATCTGCCGCCCTGGCGGCATAGCGTCCGCGCGCTATCTGTTCGTCCGTGGCCGACACCTTCTGCACCGGATTATCATTACTGCGATTTTCACGCCACCACAAGATGGCAACAATAATTAGCAACACAACCACTATCAGGAACAGGGCCGGAAGAAAACGTCTTTTAGCCATTTTTTGTCTCCCTGATCAGGCCAGGCGTCTTAAGGACCAGGTCACGCACCGCTTCATAGTAACGGACATAGCCCGTACAACGACATATGTGATTATTCATCGCCTTCAGTATGGCGTTTTCCAGCTCGTCCCGGGCAACCGGATTGCGCTTGAGCCCTTCAATGAACACCGTGGCGGCGTTCACAAACCCCGGCGTGCAGTAGCCGCACTGGAAGCTGTAGTGATCCATGAAGGCCTGCTGAACGGGCGAGGGCACTTCTTCGCCTTTGTCATTGATCGAAGCATGTCCTTCCACGGTACGAATCACCTTGCCATCAAAATAATGGGCCCCGGTGATACAGGTTCGCATCTCGTGGCTGCTGCCGTCCGGCCTGTCTTCGATGACGACGCAGGCATGGCACACTCCCTGGCCACATCCAAGCCGTGAGCCGGTCAGATTCACATATTCGTGCAGGAAGTCGATCATCATCATGCCTTCGGCAATATCAAGCGGCCCGTGTTTCCTGCCGTTGATGGTCAGCGTAACCGGCCTGGTAGTGATTTTCATTGGAAGACCCCTTTGATGTTTTCGGCGCGTACCGGCAGATGACGAAAGTAATGTCCGCTGGCATGTGCAATCGCATTGACGACTGCCGCAACCACCGGAATCATCACGACTTCGGCCATGCCCTTGGGGGGATCGGTATCGGACAAGGGAGGCAGAATATCGCCCGTTTGCTGCCATACGGCGACATCGCTTGCCCGCGGCACCTGGTAGCGATTGAAATTCCAGGTGCCGTCGCCAGGCCCGTCTTCATACAACGGCAGATACTCATGCAACGCATGCCCGATCCCCATGGCGATGCCGCCCTGCAATTGACCGGACACCAGTTCCGGCACAATCAGATTGCCACATTCCATGAACGAATGGTGATTAAGAATCTGCACCTTGCCTGTTCCGGTATCGACTGACAGCGCCACCAGCGTGCCGACAGCGCTGTAGTAGGTCACCGCCGCGTTGTTACGTTGCATCGGAGGATAGTAGACGCGATCACGGGCAATCGCCCGGTAAGTACTATGGTTGGCCGTACGCAGCGCCAGCCCGTCAACTGGCAGGCGCATCTGGCTGGCATTAACAGTGAAGTCAGCTTCGGCCCACTGCCACCGGTTGAACCCATGCACCACCACGCCGGTGATCAGACCCATCTCATATGCTTTTTTTGCCAAAGTGGCAAAGGGCAGGATCTGCATGCCCGCGGCAGTCAGACCGCCGGAGACCCAACGCGCGTCTTCCCGGCGAACAACGAGTGGAGCGGCCTGCCCGCCGCCGATACCGGACTTCCAGATCGATAATGCGGCAGGCCACAAGCTCTGCTCGAAAAGCAGCCGCGAGGCTTCTCTGGTGGTATGCGAAAAATAGAACGCAGAATTGCTGGCGCTGGACGGCGAGCAGTAGGAAGGCGTCCAGAATGGGTCGGCGGACAACCTGTCCTGTTCTGCCTGCGGCATCATATAAGGGTCTGCCGTGGCAACCATGGGCAACATGTCCCAGTCCGTGACCGAAAAGTGCGATTCATCGGCCGGCTTGCCCATCCATTGGGCGCAGATGACCGCTTGCGACGTGGTCATGCCGGTTCCCATTTCGGCGCCGCTGTGATGGAGCACCAGCCGACCGTCGGCCGAAAACTCGACTCGTGCAAATGAGGTCTCGGCGCCCGTACCAAAGTCTTTCTGAACACAGGCAAAGCCCACGCCATAGCGTTTGCCCGGATGCTGTTTTTCAAATTCGGCTTTGCGCGTGTTTCGTGCTGTCCACAGCTCATGCTTGGCCGCCAGATCCAGAATTTCATCGGCACGAATGGCGCCCGCCGGAATCGCGCCCTGCGTGTTTTTCATGCCGGACTTGAGCACATTGCGCTTGCGAAAATCGATTGGATCCAGGTTGAGCCTGGCCGCCATTTCATCCATCATCATTTCGGTCGCTGCCATACTCTGCAACGTACCGTAGCCTCGGGCAGAACCGGCATCAATGGCACGCGTAGCCACACCTACGGCAGCGAAATCGCTTTTGGGAATATAGTAAATGGATTGCGCTGCAGTGGCAGCCACCATAACGACAGACGGCGTGAAATTGCGCCGTCCTCCGCCGTTGCCGGTCATATATCCGCGAAATATATCAATTTTCCCGGTCGCCTTGTTTACCGTCATCGAATATGAGATATCGAATGCGTGGCGTTTAATCGACGTCTGAAATTGTTCATACCGGTCGTTGGCCAGTCGCACCGGACGACCATCGCCATAGATGGCAACCATGGTCCCGACAAACGGAAAACTGCTGTGGTCCTTTGAGCCATAGCCTACGGTATAACAGGGATGCAGGACCAATCGCCTGATCGGCGTTCGCATTTTCGCAAGCATTTTGGGAATTTCTTCGGCCAGCTCTGGCGGCGACTGCGTCGGAATGACCATATGCAGGGTCTGGCTGGCCTGGTCAAGCCAGCCATTGGTATTATCGGCCTCCATTGCTGCGGTATCGATTGATTGCGAGAAATAGTCCGCCGACAACACTTCGATCTTGTCCGACGGATTCTTTATTTCACTGTCCATCTGCTGCGCGTGATACATCCCCTCTTCGTCCAGTTTGCCGCCTTCTTTTCCTTCAGGCCAGACAGGCAGTCGCTTACGCAGGCCTGCCGGGAAGATGGGCATATCTTTCAGGCTGGAAAACGTGTCGTCATCAAACGGCGTGTTGCCCCCGACCCGCACATATCGGAAGGATGCCCACGGATCACGCTCAAGCGGGCCACTTTGCGCGCCGTAGCGAATAACATCAGATTGGAACTGTATGGCGTTTTTGGCAAAACGGAAACGGGCGAAATCGTGATAAATAAGCACCGCGACAGCATGACCCAGATAAGCGGGCGTTTTGCCGGCAGGCAGCAGCATATCGTCGCCATAAAACGCCGGAAAGGCAATCCCGTCCTTGATCAGGTCTTCTGCCGTCACCAGCCGATCGGGCTGCAGGTCCTCTCCCAGCCGGGACAAATCGATTCCTTCGAAAACACGGTCAGCTCGCGTGACGCGCAGTATAAAGGCATGCGCCTGCTGTTGCGGCCAGTGCGGCATATCCACCGCGCGTATGTCATAGGCGAACACCTTTTTCCCCAACGCCTTGGACTGGGCGTCGATGCGGTGACGGATTCTTTTGGTATTGGCGTCCCAGAGGGGGGAAGCCAGAATGTTCTCTTCGAACAACGCGTTATATGCGTTGCTGTTGAGCGGCGCCAGATATACGGTAATACCTGCAACCACGGTTTTTTTCAGGAAAAATCGTCTTGACCGATTAAGCTGACTCATACAATCGCCTTTTCAAAGTTTGAAACGTGCTTTCGAACCAGTTGAAATATTGTCGCGACCCGCAATTTCTGCCATTGCACAGCACATGATGGCAAACCCGTAAGTGTTTTTATCGATTCTATCTGACCGACTGAATGTAGTATATTGATCCTGTTCTCAGTACAGCTGCTCTGGGAGCTACGTTATCACAATATTCATAATTACGGAGACAACACCTATGAAATTCGCTCCTATGCGTATTATCAATGCCCTCGGCATGAGCGTTGCGCTGGCCTTTTCAGCCAGTGCGCTGGCCGCCGACAAACCCATTGTTATCAAGTTCAGCCACGTCGTAGCCGCCAATACGCCCAAAGGACAGGGCGCCCAGAAATTCAAGGAAGTGGCGGAAAAACTGTTGCCGGGCAAAGTCCAGGTCCAGGTGTTTCCCAATTCGCAATTGTTTGGCGATGGTAAAGAAATGGAAGCCTTGCTGCTGGGCGATGTCCAGCTGATTGCGCCGTCGCTGTCAAAATTTGACCGTTACACCAAAAAAGTCCAGTTGTTTGATCTGCCGTTCCTGTTCGACGACATGGCTGCCGTCGATCGCTTCCAGCAGAGCGACAAAGGCAAGGAGCTGCTGGATGCCATGAAAGACCGTGGCCTCAAAGGGCTTGCATACTGGCATAACGGCATGAAGGAGTTATCCACCAACAAGGCGCAATTGCAGCGTCCCGAAGACGTTAAGGGTCTGAAGTTCCGGATCCAGGCCTCCGACGTGCTTGAAGCCCAGTTCAGGGCGCTGGGCGCCAATCCTCAGAAGCTGGCCTTCAGCGAAGTTTATCAGGCATTGCAGACCGGCGTGGTCGACGGCCAGGAGAACACCTGGTCCAACATCTACTCGCAAAAGTTTCATGAAGTGCAGAAAACCATTGCCGAGACCAACCACGGCGTGATCGACTACATGGTCGTCACCAACGCACAGTGGTGGGATGGTCTGCCCGAAGATATTCGCGCCGGTCTTGAAAAAGCCATGGCCGAAGCGACTACCTACGCAAACCAGGAAGCAGCCAAACTGAACGAAGAGGACAAGCAGCGGATTATCGACGCCAAGAAAGCCAAGGTTGTTTCCCTGTCCAAGGAAGACGTCGCGGCCTGGCGCACAGCCATGGAACCGGTGTGGAAAAAATTTGAAGCCGATATCGGCGCCGACCTGATCAAGGCGGCCCAGGAAGCCAACAAGTAAATTGTATTTACTCTCATGCTGATCGCTCGCCCAGCCCGAGGTTCGGGCTGGCAGCGGCTGTATGGATAATCGTCTGACCGACAGGCTTTTTGCGGGTTCAAAAAAGGAGTATCAAATATGAACGCTAACTGGTTTCATCGGCTTGAGGAAGGACTGATCGCCTTTCTGCTGGCTGCCATGACGCTGATCACTTTCGCTCAGGTCATAGCGCGCTATATCTTCAATTACAGTTTTACCTGGGCGCTAGAGCTGGCCATGTTCATCTTCGGCGGCTTGATCTTCCTGGGTTTATCATATGGCGTGCGGGTCAAGGCGCACATTGGCGTTGACGCGCTGATCAAGGCATTGCCCAAAAAGGCCGCCCGCATCACCGGCATCGCGGCTTGCCTACTGTGCCTGATTTATACCGCTATCGTATTTTACGGCGCCTGGATCTACGTAGACAAAATGTACACCATTGGCATTCTTGCCCAGGATATGCCCGTTCCCCAGTGGATCCCGCGGCTGGTATTGCCGGTGGGCTTCGCACTGTTGTTCTTACGTTTTGCCGAAATTCTGCTCGATATGCTGCGGGGTCGTCGCGCCCAGTTGCTTGGCGATGAAGCCGAGGAAGCGCTCAAGCATGCCAGTGATGACACGTCTGTGATCAACCAGGAGGTCAAATGACTACCGTCGCGCTATTTATCATGCTGTTCGTGTTCATGTTCATGGGCACGCCGGTTGCGGTTGCATTGGGTCTATCCTCATTGCTGACCATCCTGTTCTTCGGCACCGATTCCCTGGCCTCGCTGTCGCTTAAAATGTACGAGACGTCCGAGCACTTTACGCTTATGGCTATCCCATTCTTCGTACTGGCAGGCGCGTTCATGACCACCGGCGGCGTCGCCAAGCGCATGATCCGCTTTGCGATAGCCACTGTCGGGCATTTCCATGGCGGGCTGGCTATTGCGTCCGTGATGGCTTGCTGTCTGTTTGCAGCGGTCTCCGGTTCGTCTCCTGCCACCGTCGTTGCGGTGGGCTCCATTGTGATTGCCGGCATGGTTCGTTCCGGCTATCCACAATCTTTCGCGGCCGGTGTCGTGTGTAATGCCGGTACGCTGGGCATTCTGATTCCGCCCTCGATTGTCATGGTGGTCTACGGAGCCGCAACCGAAACCTCGGTGGGCGCGCTTTTTATGGCAGGTGTGGTGCCAGGCATTGCCCTGGGCCTGTTACTCATGGTCGCCATCTATATCGTGGCCAGGATCAAGAACTATCCCAGGCAGCCACGTGCCAGCATCAAGGAAGTGCTGACAGCGGCCCGCGATTCCATCTGGGGACTGGCGCTTATCTTTATCATTCTTGGCGGTATTTACGGCGGTGTTTTCACGCCCA
>DATGQC010000467.1:0-5664 GCA_035304425.1 Advenella sp. | reverse complement strand
TAGGCAGAAATCTCTCTCTCATTAATCTTAATCGGTCTTACCGGCGCGTCCGCAGTAGGGCCATCATTGCCTACATTCCGCATGGTTTCAAAGAGAAATTGATAACTGGCTTTAACTGCAGACCATTCCAGTAATTGATAGACCAGCGTGCCCAGTGAATTCAGTATATGAAATACTCGGGTCAGGTTTACTATGATCGCTGCGGCCACTGCCGGATGCAATGTATCGCTTACTAACGATTCATAAACCAGGTATGCAGTTGGCAGCAAAGTAAGAATCCCTAATAGCAGATTACCCGTCTGTTGAAGTCTGATTTGCCGTAACGATTGAGCGTAATACGTATCGCCGGCTTTCGTTGCTTGATTACTCCAGTTGTTAAAGTTCTGCACATTCCCAAGGATTGTATTGCTCCAGATCTTTGCCAAAGTGGAGCCATAGCCAGAAAAGGTTTCTTCGGCCTTCTTTGTTTCACGAGCAATGGGTTTATGCAGGAAAACAATGCAAGCGATACTGATGACTACACTTAATAAATAGCCAAGAATTAACTCGTTGGGCAGAATGATACCGATGACGATCAGACTCAGGCCACTGTTCAACAGGAAGGTCAAAGACCCTTGTATAAAAGCAATGAATCCGCTTAAGATGGGAAAGGAGTTACGGGAAATGACCGACTCAATCGCGTTTCGTAGAGTGATGTTGGTATAGATATCCGGCCGGGCGAAGCATTTGCTCCGGACTGATTCAATAAAATTTTTATGAACGTGATTTGTCCATTTTTGCATTTCAACTAAGGATAGACACCCGGGCAGAAATGGAATGATCATGCAAAAAAGGTACCAAAACAAGCTTGCTGCGAACGGCTTTCCTGTTTGGTATGCCGTTATTAACTGCGTCAGAAATAAAGCTGATAATGCGATCAGAGACTGATGTACAACCACCAAGCTTAACGACAAAATTGCATGCTTATTGAAAAGGATGTTTTTCATAGCTTTTTTCTTCATTCAATCGTTTGATATTCGATAACTTTTTGACCAATAAAGATAATATTTGTTACATATTTTTCAATAATAAGTCCATAATTTATATATCGCAAATAAGATTTATTCTTATTTTTGTTAAAAATAGTTAAGTGAGTGGCGATATCAAACCAATCAATGCGTGGTTACCCGCCGCTGTCGTATCGTTCAGATGAGTTGCGCATTTTTCAGCGCGGCCCGCTTATGCGTCCTGCTGGTCCGGGCCGACAGGTGAATCAGGCAATTCTTTTTTTGATAGTCCCCCCTCATGGCGACGCTGACCAATCGTCCCGATTTAGTTCGCGTGTCCGTTGAAGGCCGGAGCGATACCGCAGCGGTACCGGGGCAGACGCAGTATCTGCCCCGCGGGCCATCAAACGCTGGTACGTACCATTACTGCAGACCGGTCTTTGCATTGTTTCCAGCGGACCATGTCAATCATGATGAATGCCAGCAGGCTAATCCCCATCAAGGGCAGGGCGTAACCCAGCAAAGCCGCCAGTACAATCGATACGGTTTTAAGCGCCACCGGCAAACTCATCCATGCCGCAACCAGGGTTCTTGCCGGATTGGGACCGGCTGCAGCAGGCCGGCGCAGCCACCACATGCGATACCCTAGCGCAATCATGACGCACAGTCCGATGCCGAATGCGATCAGCAACAGCTGGTTGGGCAGGCCAAACAGAATACCCATGTGCGCATCCACGCCCCAGCGGGTCAGTTTGGCCACCAAAGGGAATGTCTTGAACTCGGTTCGGTCTACGATACTGAAGTCTGCCGGGTTAACGGCCACCGCATCGACGCGGGTGGGCCAGCGTCGGTCGACTTCTGTGACCGTCCAGGCTTTACCGGCCTCCCTGGGCGCGCGAATCTCTATCATGCCGGCACGGATGCCGGCCTCTCGGGCTGCGGCAACGACCCGTGGCCAGTCTTGCGCGGACTGTGTTGTACCCGCCATGGCGGCATGGTGTTCCGCATGCGGGTCTGCATGCATGGCGTGCGTGTCCTGGGCCAGTGTGGTATTGACCTGCGGCGTAAGCCATCCCATATTGGCGCGCCATTGGTTGATGTTGTCGCCGGCCCAGCGCGACCAGGTCAGGCCCGTCACCGACACAAAGATCAGCCCCGCAAACAGCGCCAGGCCCAGCGTGGTGTGCCAGTGGCGATTTTTCAGGAACGTACTTTTCTTTCTTGCGCTCTGGCCTGCTGCCCGGGTGCTGAACCAAAGCAGTAGTCCGCCAACTGCCGCCACCCACAACCAGGATGCAGCCAGTTCGCTATAGTTCCTGCCCAGATCGCCCAGCAACAGAGACCGGTGTGCCTTGTCCAGCCACAAGCGAATGGGCAGCACGCCGCTGGTGCCATAGACCATCATGTCGCCTTTTATCTGAAGGGTATAGGGATCGACAAAAATGGCCCTGGACTCGGACGCCCCGTAACTGGCGTCGGCAAATTGCACGCGTGTGGCGCTGTTTGCCTCGGGCGCGGGCCTGACGGCATAGATTTTTGCCTGCGGGCCCATATGGTTTTGCGCGGCTTCAATTTGTGCCGACAGCGGTCTGGCGGTTCCTTGCGGCTTGACATAAAGGGCGTCTGCATAAATGGCATTCTCAAGTTGCGGCGTCAATACGTACAGCGTCCCGGTTAATGCCGCCACGAATATGAAGGGCGCAATAAACAGGCCTACATAAAAATGAATCCTGCGCAGAAGGTTCATTGCCGCCGTCCTGGCGGGTATGTGTGTTGAGTGTGACATAAAGAGGTACTCTTATTGGTGATTGTGGCTGTGACCGCCTTGCAAGGATCGGGCCGTGGCCTGGATTTGCATGTGCGTGCGATGGCCGTCGTTGTCTTCGAAAGTGAGCGTCACAGGGACAATGTCTGTTGCCTTGATCTGCTTTTTCAGACCAATCAGCATGATGTGGTAGCCACCGGGCTTGAGGGCTACCGGTTTGGCTGCCGTCAGTGCCAGCTCCGGGATCTGGCGCATTTTCATGATGTCGTTCTCCATTGTCATCATGTGCAGTTCGACATGGTCGGCGACAGGTGTAGCGGCGCTCACCAGTTTGCTGTCCGCTTGCGCGGTCAAGCGCATGAAGGCGCCCGTGCTGGTTTGCTGAGGGACGGTGGCACGCACCCAGGGATCGTCAACCTGGACGTGTGCATGATTGACTTGCGCATACGATGCCGATGCGATCATTAATGTAGAGAGCAGTGCAGCAATTGAATGGCTAAATATTGACATAACGTTCTCCGTGGTAATTACTCAAGGGCCAGCAGTTGGCGGATATCCTGCACATAGTCCTCATCGGTCTGGGTATGTGACAAGGCAATTCGCAGGCGACCGGCGGTGTCATACAGGTAGCTAAGGGCACTGTGATCCATGGTGTAAGACGAGCCGGTGGGAATTTTTTTGTAGTAGACCTTGAATTGCCTGGCGGTTTGTTTGGTCTCTTCCAATGACCCATACAGTCCCAGGAACGACGGGTCGAATGCGCTCACATAATTGCCTAGCAACTGCGGTTCGTCCCTTTCCGGATCTACGGTAATAAACAATACCTGCAGGCGCTGCCCGTCCTTGCCAAGCATTTTCTTGACGTTCGCCGCGCGCAAAAGTGCAGTGGGACAAATATCAGGGCACTGGGTAAATCCGAAAAACACCAGGACAATCTTGTTCCGGAAATCGGATAGCGTATGACGGGCACCATCGGTGCCGTTCAGTGAAAAGTCCCGGCCGAATTCGGCGCCGGTCAGGTCGCGCCCATGAATGTTGGTCAATTCCGTGGGGCGAGAGCAGCCGTACACGATGAGGCAGCAGCTCAGAATTGTGATGACGCGAAGAAACTTATTGAATGGCAGCATGGGACCTCCTTCGTGGGAATAAATGAGGCGAAGGTGATGCTACCGGCGCGCGGAGAGCTGCAACAGGGGCAGCCCGCGCGCAAGCGGGAAAAACAGGCATAAAAAAACCTCGGGAGATGAGAATCACGGGGTGGCGATCGCTGTCATCGCGATCACCAGTGAAATATCAGCCGAGGCGGGAAGGGGGCGCGCGTGATCCGAGGGGCGGCCCAAGCGCGGGCAGCGGCGGCAAGGCCTGGTTATGCCCGATGAACGGCGCCAGGCGCTGTTGCCATACGGTTACCGGCATGACCGGTGAATCAGGGATGGGCAATATACCGTGGGATATCACCAGGCCAAACGGACATTCCTGGCCGGCATGGTCCTGGGAAGGCGCATCCGGGGACTGCTTTGGAATGCTCAGTTGCAGCGTTTCGTTGCCGCCATTAGCCGTACAGAGCGTCAGAACCACGGTCCGACCGTTGTCGCCCGACAATGCGGGCATATAGCCGCTGGGGATCACCGAGCGGCATACGAACGCAAGCACGGTCAGGCACAACAAGAGTTGCCAGACCGAGATGTTTTTGCAGGGAAGATGCTTGCGCACGACGACCATTATTTCGCGATATCAAAGTATTCGACAAGAATACGGATGCTGGTGTATGAACCGTGGATCATCGCATATTAAGACAAAAAATGGGTAATGCGCAAAATATTTTTAAAAAATCTGACTCTCCCATGAGCCGATACGCTCGTAGATCAGGTCATATTGCGTTTTACATTTTATAAAACGGCGCCTAAATGCAACGTGAAGCAAACGGCATATCGACCAATCGGCGCCGTCCGGGCCGCTACCATGCAACTGTCAGGACATCACCACTTACATGAGAAGCGCAATAGTGTTGGCAGCGGGTTGTGAAAATCGTACAACTAACACGATTGTAATAAAACATCCCATTCGTCCTGTACGCGGTGATAATATTTGCACTGAAACGACTAACAAAAACCGTTTTTGGTCGAACACAGAAAGAGGAGAAATGATGAATATAGTGTCAACGAAAAAGCGCAAACAGCTTAACCTGAGCATTGCCGCTGCGCTGTGCCTTGGCATACCGCTGTTGCCTGGTATGACGGCTGCGGCCCAGGCCGCTATGTCGGAAGGCCAGAAGGTGGCGCCGCCTTCGGCGCTCAGCGCCAAGATTGACAGCAAAGCCAGCGAAATCGAAAAAAAACTGATCGCCTGGCGTCGTGACATCCATGAACATCCGGAACTGGGCAATCAGGAAAAACGGACGGCCAAGTTGGTTGCAGACCATTTGCGCAGCCTGGGCAGGGATGTCAAGACAGGGGTAGCGGTCACTGGTGTGGTCGGTCTGCTCAAAGGAGGTAAACCCGGACCGGTGGTTGCTCTGCGTGCAGATATGGATGCTCTGCCGGTGAAAGAGCAGGTTGATGTGCCGTTTGCGTCCAAGGCCAAGGGGACATTCCTTGGCAAGCCGGTGGACGTCATGCATGCCTGCGGTCACGATACCCACACGGCCATGTTGATGGCCACTGCCGAAGTATTGGCCAGCATGAAGGACGAGCTGCCGGGGACGGTCAAGTTCATTTTCCAGCCGGCAGAAGAAACCCCGGCAGATTTTGAGCCCGATGGCACCAATACCTGGGGCGCCAAACAGATGATCGCTGAAGGCGTGATGGACAACCCGAAGGTCGATGCGGTCTTCGGGTTGCATGTCTCCAGCTCCTACGAAGCAGGCAAACTCTATTGGCGCAGCGGTCCGGCGATGGCGGCGGCCGATCAGTT
>DATGQC010000466.1:0-3659 GCA_035304425.1 Advenella sp. | reverse complement strand
CCCCTCTGGTGTTGCATCTGGCCAAAGACCGTGCAAATCTACCTTGCGGCTACTACTGAAGATCACTGCGTAAACGCCCTTTATGATGCCTTTAAACCACCTTATAAAACCATCTGACAAGGTCACTTCAAGACAAAACTGGCACCAAACACTAACCAGGCAATTAGTTAATCAGAAATTATAACAGAATAATCAATACTTTACTATTTATTCGGCACAACATTGATTTGGCCCGCGACAGGCGCTCACAACCATTGCCGCATCACAGACCGCACCCGAATAACCTATCGTCCGTTACGATTACGACCGATAAATCCCAGCTGCGATTCGTGCGCCGAGGGACCGGAGGGCTGCCATTCGTCGCGGTTGCGCGACACCTGGCGCGCATTGGAACGACCGCCGGCATTGCCGCCGCGCCCACCACTCTTGCCACTACGGGGCTGCTCACCCTTGCCTGCCGGTCTCGCTCCATTGCGACCTTCGCCACGCCCTTCGGCTGGCCCGCCCTGCCGTCGATTATTGTACAGACCGGCCCCGGCACGACCATGACGAGGCGCTCCGGCACCAGGCGCCGCCGGCGCGGAACGGCCATTGCCGTTATTGCGCCCATGCGCCGCGCGTCCGCCAGAAGCGTGAGCGCGCGCCTTGACCGGCGCCTCAAAGCCCGGAGGCATCGCATTATCATGGGAAATAGGCTGACGAGGCCGGCGATGGTCTGAGCTGTCTTCTTCTTTGACCAATCCGGTCTGGATCATCAGCGCACTAACCAGCGCCGGATCCAGCTCCTCCCAGCGACCACGCTTCAGATTGCGAGGCAGCACAATATCGCCGAAACGGGTACGAATCAACCGGCTGACCGTAACGCCAACCGCCTCGAACATGCGGCGCACCTCCCGATTACGCCCTTCCTGCAACGTAACCCGATACCAGCGATTGCTCCCTTCACCACCAATAAATTCCATACTGGTAAAAGAGGCAGCGCCATCTTCCAGGACAATCCCGGTGACCAGGCTTTCACGTTGCGCATCCGTCATCTCGCCCAGCACGCGCACCGCATACTCGCGCTCATTGCCAAACCGCGGATGCATAAACCGATGCGCCAAATCACCCGAGGTAGTGAATATCAACAACCCCTCGGTATTCAGATCCAGCCGACCCACAGAAATCCATTTCCCGGTGCGCATTTTAGGCAGTCGTGAAAACACAGAGGCACGCCCCTCGGGATCGTCATGACTGACAATTTCCCCTGCGGGCTTGTGATACAGAATGACGCGCGGCGGACGCTTGGCATTGGGCCGCGTTACCAACTGGCCATTGACGCGAACCTGATCCTGCGATCCGACCCGCTGGCCGATATGAGCAGGCTCGCCATTGACCGACACGCGACCTGCGACAATAAGCTCTTCCATATCCCGGCGCGAACCGACACCCGCATCAGCCAGCACCTTGTGCAGCTTGGGATTGATTGCATCGCTGTTGAGGATTTTATTCAGTTTCTGTTCAAGACGCGCCGTGCCATCAAGATAGGCCAGCGCCTGATCGGCATCCTGCTCGTCCTGGGCCGCAGTAAACGGACTGCTCGCCTGCGCCTGCCGCGCCTGGGGCGCACGCCCCTTGCCGCCCGACGCCCTTACGCCTGCTGCACGACGAGGGCGTGGCTGCGCCTTCTTCGCGGGCGGCGCAGCACTCGCTTCGGCCACCACTTCAGGCTGCTCTGTCTTTTCCACCACCGCATCGGCGCGACGGCGACGAAACGGCGTGCGCAATTTACGCCCCTTGCCTTTCTGCCGCGCATCGGCTTCAGGCGCCGCACCGGTCTGGTCAGCTCCCTGAATGGTAATTACTCTGGTGACAGAATCATTGTCGTATTCGTTTGAACGGTTTGAACGCGCTTCATTTGAATTATTTTCCGCATCAACGTGATCCGAACTATTCATTATGTTGGTAACTCCAAAAAACTATGTTTTATTCTTTAAATCGTCGTTTTGATTATCACTCGCCTCCCGGTCCGATGAAGTTTCATCAGCAGGATCAACGCTATGATCGTCTGGCAGTTCATTGTGCGACATCGGTTCCGGGCTGAACCCGGCCGGCATCTCTTGGGCGGCCGATGCTGTCTCGTCTGCAGCAGCCATCTCTTCGGTCACATCACCGTGGGTAACGCGCTCTTGAGTCTTTCCGGTATTCTGCGCTTGCGCGCCGGCAGCAGGGACCAACCCGTCTGCACCATTGGCGATCTCATCTGATACGTCGCCGATTCCATCCAATTTCTCACTGGCCGATTGCGCCACATCGCCGGCTGACTCGGCCACCTCATCTGCTGACCGATCGGCCAACCCGGACAAAGGCGGGTCACCAGCATCCTCGATGTCAACACCCTCAGTATCAGCTTCCTCTATAACGACTTCCTCGCCATCGAAATCTGCCAACGCAGCCTCAGGCGAAGGCGAATCGACCTGCGTCGAACCCACCGCATCAACTACAGCGCGGTCGGACGCAGACTCATCGGAAACCATCCCTGATTCTACCTGCTCTTGCGCAGGCTCTTCCGAAGCCGTGATGTTCATATCCAGCCCGGATAAATCCGGCATGCCAGCTTCGCCACTCTCCAGCACCGGCAGATCATCAAGCGCCTTAAGCCCCAGATCATCAAGGAACTGCTTTGTCGTGCCCAGCAACGCCGGACGCCCGGGGGCATCACGATGACCTAACACGTCTATCCAGCCGCGCTCTTCTAACGTTTTGATGATTTGTGATGAAACCGTGACCCCGCGAATATCTTCTATGTCTCCGCGAGTGACAGGCTGACGCCAGGCAATAATTGCCAAAGTCTCCATGACTGCCCGTGAATATTTGGGCGGCTTTTCTGGATTCAGGCGTTCTAAATACTTTTGCATCTCGGGCCGACTCTGAAAACGCCAGCCACTTGCCAATTCCGATAATTCTAAACCTTTATCTGCCCATTCGTCTTGCAATACCTGCAACTGTTGTTTAATTACATCATTATCCACTTCATCCAAATCGGTGAATAACTTGCGCAAATCCCCTATTCTCATGGGCTCATCGGCACACAGCAAGGCAGTTTCTAGGATTTTTCGAGATAAATTCTGGTCCATGATATGTCGCTTTCTATTATCAGACTTGCATCATAACTCAAAATGGGCTAATATTCTTTTCTTACACAGACGCGGGGTGGAGCAGTCTGGCAGCTCGTCGGGCTCATAACCCGAAGGTCGTAGGTTCAAATCCTGCCCCCGCAACCAGCATTCTCGACGGCCCAAGTGCAAATTCAAGCGCTTGGGCCGTTTCTGTTTTTACTCACATATCCTGCCGGCCCCGCAATAGCAGGCGCACCAGCTCACAAATCCCTAATTAAAATATGCGCTTTTTAAGCTACGAATATGCGCTTTTTAAGCTACGAGCTTTTTAAACGTGAGCTTTGCTACGAAAGCGTTCTCGCCCACTTCGGCGTTCAACCGCATAACAACACTCTAAAAACAACGCTCTAAATATCGGTTTCCACCAGAAATCCGCTACGAACAGGCGTCAGCCCCTCCACCGACGCGTAATTTTTTTGCGCGCTCGGCCTGACAGCGAAAGAATCGCTCATCGCCACAGCGACCATAGCATCGACGGTTATCCCACCTGAGCATGTTATT
>DATGQC010000465.1:0-6877 GCA_035304425.1 Advenella sp. | reverse complement strand
TGCCATTGGCCGTGCCGCCCGAAGGCGCCGAGCCGGCCTGGTACGAGGTTGTCGCCTGCTGGGCTATTGCCTGCAGCGCTGGCAACAGGCACAGGGAGCACACTAACAGCGATCGGTGAATAACATTAAGTTTCACAGCGCTTATCCAGAAAATCGTGAAAGAAAACCTTCAAGTACATGCTGCCTCTGGTGAGGACTTGCTATACTTACTGCTTCGTATTTTAGCCTTAGTTGAGCATGCGGCGTCCAAACCCTAAGCCGCTGCTGTTTTTTTTCTTTGCTGCATCGGTTAATCCCGACCGATGTCACGTCCGGTTTTTTATGTCCGCCATGCAAATATTCAATACCCTTTCCCGCGCCAAAGCGCCTTTTGTTACGGTAGAGCCCGGCAAAGTGCGGATGTACGTTTGCGGCATGACGGTTTATGATTTCTGTCATCTGGGCCACGCCCGCATGCTGGTCAGCTTCGATGTGGTTCAGCGCTGGCTGCGCCAAAGCGGCTATCAGGTCGACTACGTGCGCAATATCACCGATATCGACGATAAAATCATCAACAAGGCCGTGTCGCTGAACCAGCCATTACATGCGGTTACGTCTTTTTATACCGATGCCATGCATGCCGATGAACGGGCGCTGAACGTCCAGCCTCCCGACCGCGAACCCCGCGCAACCATGCACATACCGGGTATGCTGCAAATTATCAAAGACTTGCAGGACAAGGACCTGGCATATCAGACTGCGGATGGCGACGTTAACTATGCGGTACGCAGCTTTCCGGGTTACGGCAAGCTGTCGGGCAAAGTGCTGGACGATCTGCGTGCGGGCAATCGGGTTGCCGTTGCTGACGGCAAGCGCGACCCGTTCGATTTTGTTCTGTGGAAACAGGCCAAACCCAACGAACCTGAAGACTCGATCTGGGATTCGCCTTTCGGGCGCGGTCGCCCCGGCTGGCACATCGAATGTTCGGCCATGAGCCGGGAGCTGCTTGGGCAGCCACTGGATATCCATGGCGGCGGCCCTGATCTGAAGTTTCCCCATCATGAGAACGAAATTGCGCAATCTGAAGGCGCCTATGGCGGCACGCTGGCCAATTGGTGGATGCATTGCGGTCCGCTGATGGTGGATGATGAAAAGATGTCCAAATCACTGGGCAATTTCCGGACAATCCGTGATACGGTCAGTTCTGCGCCCGACAGCGCCCTGGCCGAGTACCAGGTCAACACGCGTGAAGCGGAAATGCTGCGGTTTTTTGTGGTGCGCAACCATTACCGGAGCCCGCAGAACTTTACGCCGGACAACCTGTACAATGCACAGGCAGCACTGGATCGGATTTATCAGACGTTCAACAATACCGGGGTGACCGATACCGCATCCATTGATTGGTCGCTGGATTTCGAGCAGGCGTTCAAAGCCGCCATGGATGACGACTTCAATACCGCAGTGGCCATTGCTGTCCTGTTTGACATGGTTACCGAAGCGAACCGGCATAACAGCGCCACGCTCAGCGGGCGGATCCGGGCGCTGGGCGGGGTCCTGGGGCTGTTGCAACAGGATCCGCAGCATTACCTGCAGTCGCCGACACGCTATATCAAGCGCGAAGGCCAGGCTGTTGCCGCAAGCGCCTTGAGCGAGTCCGAGATCGAAGCGCTGATCGAGCAGCGTCGCCAGGCCAAACAGGACCGCGATTTCGGCAAGGCCGACCAGATTCGTGCGCAGCTCAAGGAGCAGGGCGTCGAACTAGAGGATAAACCAGGTGGCCTGACGCAATGGCGTCGCGCCTGATAGGGGAAGACATGTCATCTGCAGCACCTGCGCCGGTAAAGCCCGAATATTGGGACGAGGCCGTGGCATTTCTGATCAAGAAAGATCGCATTCTTCGTAAAATCATTCCGGCCAACCCCGATTTATGGCTGGCGACCAACAAAACGGCCTTTGTCACATTGGCGCGGGCCATTATCGGCCAGCAGATTTCGTCCAAAACGGCAGACCTGCACTGGAAAAATTTCACACAGCTTTGCGGCCATCGGCCGTCGCCGGCTACCGTTCTTGAATACAATGAGGCGCAATGGCGGGAAGCGGGGTTGTCCAAGCGAAAAACAGAATATATTCTGGATTTGGCGAATCATTTCAACGAGCGTAAAGTAAATCCGCTGAAATGGTCTAAAATGGACGACGAAGACATCATTACCGAATTGTGCGCAATCCGGGGCATCAGCCGCTGGACGGCCGAAATGTTCCTGATTTTTAATTTACACAGACCAGATATTCTGCCCATCGATGATCCGGGGCTGCTCAAGGCAATCTCGGAGCACTATTTCAGCGGTGAACCTGTATCACGGTATGAGGTACGCGAAGTAGCGCAATCGTGGCAACCGTGGCGAACAGTGGCGACATGGTACTTGTGGCGCAGCCTTTAAGGGTGCAGCCAGGTACGCGTGAACAACCATTCATGACAAGATAACTATGAAATTTACTTTTTTAGAATTTGAAGGACCTATAGCAGAGCTCGAGCAGAAGATCGAGCAGTTGCGCCATGTTTCCTCTGATTCGGCAGTCGATATTTCCGAAGAAATCACCAAGCTGCAGCAAAAAAGCGAGAATCTGACCAACAGTATCTATTCCAAACTCACGCCCTGGCAGACAGCGCTGGTTGCCAGGCATCCGCAAAGACCGTATACGATGGACTATGTCCGTGAAATCTTTACCGATTTTCACGAATTGCATGGCGATCGCATGTATGAAGACGATCTGTCCATCGTCGGCGGGCTGGCCCGCTTCTCCGGCGAAGCCTGCATGGTCATCGGTCACCAGAAAGGGCGCGACACCAAAGAGCGCGCCAAGCGCAATTTCGGCATGCCGCGTCCCGAAGGCTATCGCAAGGCGCTGCGTCTGATGCGCCTGGCAGAAAAATTCCAATTGCCGGTATTCACTTTTGTGGATACGCCCGGCGCCTATCCAGGTATTGGCGCCGAAGAGCGTGGGCAATCCGAGGCCATCGGACATAACCTGTATGCCATGGCGGAACTGCGTGTTCCGATTATTTCCACGATTATCGGCGAAGGCGGATCGGGCGGCGCGCTTGCGATCGCAGTAGGGGATGTGGTGCAGATGCTGCAATACTCCACTTATGGCGTCATTTCCCCCGAAGGCTGTGCCTCTATTCTCTGGCGCAGTGCCGACAAGGCGCCGGTTGCGGCCGAAGCGCTGGGCATAACCGCGCCACGGCTATTGGAGCTGGGCCTGATCGATAAAGTCGTGCCCGAGCCGGTGGGTGGCGCGCAACGCGATGCCGTGAGCATGGCCAGGACCCTGAAGCGCTCGCTTTCCGAAGCGCTGCGGCAAGTATCCGGCATGGACGTCGACGAGCTTCTGGATAAAAGGCTGGAGCGACTCATGTCATATGGTCGTGTCCAGGATAAATAATTCTTTCTTGCAGCAGACGGGCGGGTTTGAAGACACGACGCTTCTTGAGCCCCTGCATGCCGTTCTTTGCTCGATAGACGCAGACGATATTGCAATTGGGGTAAGCGGCGGCGCCGATTCGGCCATGCTGCTGGTCGCTGCCGGCCAGATTGCCGCCCAGCAAAAAAAAACCATTCATGCTGTTCACATTCACCACGGGCTGGTGGCCGCGGCCGATACCTGGGTGTCGCATACCGCCCAACTGGCCCGGCAGGTTGGCGTGGCATTTCATTTGCTGCCGGTTCAGGTCGCATCTGACTCTGGCAAGGGCATTGAAGCGGCAGCCCGGCAGGCGCGCTACGCCGCGTTTGAACACTGGGCAGTAAATCACGATTGCCATCATATGCTGCTTGCCCATCACCGTGATGATCAAGCCGAAACCATGCTGCTGCGCCTGCTGCGCGGAGCCGGCGTGCAGGGCATGTCAGGGATGGCGGCCCACACCAGGCGCGGATCACTGCAGTTATATCGCCCATGGCTCGACATAGGGCGCAACCGGATCCTGGATGCTGCTGCCCGGTATGAGACGCAGACCGGCTGGACACCCGTGCAGGACCCGACCAACCAGGACGAAAAATATACCCGGGCCGCCGTGCGCACCCTGCTTACTCCAGTTCTGAATAAACGCTGGCCTCAATGGCAAGGCAATCTGCTGCGTCACGCACGCGTGATGACAGAAAGCGCCTTGCTGCTGCAGGACCTGGGCGATATGGACTTGCAGCATTGTCTACTTACTGAAGACGGACTTGGTTTTTCTCTGGCCCGCTGGCGTCAATTGCCACACCATCGCCAGGCCAACGTGCTGCGTCAGTGGCTGCGTCGTCTGCATATTGCGATGCCTACCGAAGCGCGGCTGAAGCAGTGGTTGCAGCAATTGCGGCAAGTGCATGCGTTGGGACACGATCGCAATATTCTGCTGAAGCACCAGGGGTGTCATATTGTGTGCCGGCGTGGCCAGGTGCAAGTGTTGCTGGATGACGCAGGCTGATTGATCACGTTCGGCGGCAGCTGACCCGGCCTCGCTCACAGGCAAAAACATCAAAGAAAAAATCGTATTTTCTGGTAAGCCGATACACAAAGTCGCATCGTCAGGCAATGCCTTTTCTGATTTCACGGTCCGATTTTCGTATCCGTGCTCATGTTTTTTCATCGACCGGGCAATGCGCAAGGCATGGCGTGCGCCGGGTTTTTATCCGTTGCGCAACCCGCTCACAGGACAATCAGACTGCAGTCTATTTCTGCCGCCAGCAAGATGTGTCAACATTTTTCAAAATGAACGGACGCATTTTTTTGTGATTATATTGACTCAGGACGCGACATTTCGGTCGTGTCTGCAGAAGCGTTACGCTGACATGTCTGCTCGATTCCTCACGTATTCACAAGGTGATATCATGAAAAAAATGCTAACGGCTGGCATGATTGGTCTGCTTATCGCAGCCGCGCCTGCTACCGGGGCCCTGGCATATCAGGGCGGACATCGCGGCGATGTGTCGCCGGCGCAGGCGATGCGAATAGCCGAAAGGGCAGTGGGTGGCCAGGCCTATAGCGTTGAGCCCGATCATTATCGGGGACGGCGCGCGTACAGTGTCGATGTCAGAAAGGCCAGAAGGGTAGTGCAGGTTGATGTAGACGCGCGCAATGGCAGAATCCTGCATATGGAACGTCATCAGCGCCGTGCGCCGGTTGCACAACATCCGCGCGTATACCGGCATCGTTGAAGCTGCATTGTCTTGCCATCACTTGCCGTGTCATGCAGCGCGGCATGCAGTCATCACAAATAAAATAAAAGTAATCATTGCAAGCGCGCTGGTCTGATTCGTCACAAATTAATTGGTGCATAACCCACCAATTACTGTATGACAAGTGAAATATATCAATGAGCGTTTGCGACATAATTGGCTGCTTCCTAAGGCATGACCGCTGCGATTAACTTACGTTAATCTGAATAGTGCAGCTTATATGCCTGGGCATTTTGTTACTGCGTGGCGCCGTGGCAGCGACATTATTGCGACTGTGTATCCATGTGTATTTTTTGGCGCAGCCCGCAATACATGCTAAGTGCTTGATTTAGCTTTATTTGCCTGCGTCCCGCCGGTTGCTGGCTCCACGTGGGAAAGTCAACTGGTTCTATGCCGGCTAACACATTTGTCGTACTATAAAAAAGCATATCGCCCTGTCTGTTGCAGGCCAGTTACGCCGGTCCAATGCAGTGACGGCTCAAGGCAGCGCTGTGTGGCGCGCCGGCGATACAAATAAGGAAGAGACATGCAAGACCCAAACCGATCTCATGCTGCGCGACGGCGCTTTCTGAAATCTGCCGGTTATACAGGCATCGGCTTATGGTCCGGCCTGGCGTTGCCTTCAGCATTCGCCGCGGCCCAGGACACGATCACATTGCCTTTTGGCAACGGCAAGCGAGTGCTTGAAGCCTTCCCCGGAAAACGCCCGCTTATCGTTCTGACCAATCGCCCCCCTCAGCTGGAGACACCGTTTTCAGTGTTCAACGACGGCCTGATTACACCGAATGACGCATTTTTTGTGCGTTATCACTGGAGCGGCATTCCGACCGAAGTTGACCCGCAAAGTTTTCGACTGAAAGTGCATGGATCGGTCAGCAAGCCGCTGGAGCTGTCGCTGGATGAGTTAAAGAAACTCCCCACCAAGCAAATCACGGCAGTACATCAATGTTCCGGCAATAGTCGCGGTTTTTTTGAACCACGCATAAACGGTGGGCAATTGGGCCATGGCGCGATGGGCAATGCCAAGTGGACAGGCGTTGCGTTAAAAGACGTGCTGGAACTGGCCGGCGTCGCGGCATCGGCCAAACAAGTAGCCTTCAATGGACTGGATCATCCGCCCGTTCCTGAAGGACCGGATTTTATCAAGGCATTGGATATTGATCACGGCATGGATGGCGAGGTCATGCTGGCATGGTCTATGAATGATGAAGATCTGCCCCTGCTGAATGGGTATCCATTGCGTCTGGTTGTGCCTGGCTACTACGGAACCTACTGGGTCAAGCACTTGAACGATATCCACGTGATGGATGACGTCTTTGACGGATTCTGGATGAGCAAGGCCTATCGTATTCCTGATAATGACTGTCATTGTGCAAAGCCTGGTGAAGCGCCAGGCAAAACCATTCCAATTGAGAAATTCTCGGTTCGTTCATTCATCACGAATGTGACGAACGATACCCGAATCACGGTTGGCAAACCGCAGGCCTTGCGAGGCATCGCGTTTGACGGCGGCTCAGGAATCAAATCGGTACAGCTATCGACCGATGGCGGCAGTAGCTGGGCTGATGCCAAGCTGGGCGACGAAATCAGCAAATATTCTTTTCGCGAATGGACCGGCGAGTTCACGCCCACGAAACAAGGGGAGTTCACGCTCATGGTGCGGGCGACCAGCCAGG
>DATGQC010000464.1:0-5638 GCA_035304425.1 Advenella sp. | reverse complement strand
ATGGCCGTGACCTGGGGATTCCACTCTACGGTGACCACATCGCTATCGAAATGATGTTGGCAAAAACGCGTCAGCGACCCGGCCCCCAGACCCAGAATAGCAATGTCCCGATCCACCGGCGGCGCCAGAAACAGCAGCCAGGCCATCATCTGCTGGGTATATTCGAATTCCAGTTTTTCGGGACGGCTCACCCGCATGGCGCCCTGAATCCACTCGCTATTGAAATGCAGGTATCGCACGCCCTGCGATTCGGAGATCATTGGCTCATCGTAGTCGGGATGGGGTTCCCTTTTCTGGTGTTGCATGCGTTATCAGACCCGTTCAAAAATAGCGGCAATCCCCTGCCCGCCGCCTATGCACATGGTCACCAGCGCATAGCGTCCGCCGACGCGCTGCAATTCGTGCAAAGCCTTAACGGTAATGATGGCTCCGGTTGCGCCAACCGGATGCCCCAGTCCGATGCCACTGCCGTTGGGATTGACTTTGGCTGGATCCATGCCCAATTGCTGCGTGACCGCGCAAGCCTGGGCTGCAAACGCTTCATTGGCTTCAATCACGTCCATATCGTCAATCTTCAGGCCGGCCTTGGCCAGGGCGTTGCGGGTTGCCGGAACCGGACCGATGCCCATCAGACGCGGGTCAACGCCGGCGTGGCCGTATGCCACCAGACGCGCCAGCGGCTTCGCGCCGCGTTCCTTGACCATCTGGCCATTCATCAACACCAGCGCGGCAGCGCCATCATTAATGCCGGACGCATTACCGGCAGTAACCGTTCCGGCTTCCTTGACAAACACCGGTTTCAGCGCGGATAGTCCCTCGAGCGTGATGTCGCGTCGCACGTGCTCATCGGTATCAAACACGATGTCGCCCTTGCGCGATTTCATGAGCACCGGCACAATCTGGTCCTTGAAATATCCCTGGTCAATGGCGTTCACTGCGCGCTGATGGGAAGCGATGGCCAGTTCGTCCTGCTGCTGACGGGACACGCCGTATTCCCTGGCTACGTTTTCGGCCGTGACGCCCATATGCATTTTTTCAAACGGATCGGACAGCGCACCGGTCATCATGTCCTGCATGACACTGTCGCCCATTCTGGCGCCAAACCGGTGCGCCGGTGCAATGTATGGCGCGCGGCTCATGTTTTCTACGCCACCCGCAATGGCAATGTGGGCATCTCCCAGCAATAATGTCTGCGCGGCAGAGACAATAGCCTGCAAACCGGAGCCGCACAGGCGATTGACATTGAACGCCGGCGTGCCCTGCGCGATGCCGGCGGTCACTGCCGCATAGCGCGACAGATACATGTCGCGCGGCTCGGTATTGATGACATGCCCCAGCGCCACGTGGCCGATGTCGTCGCCCGCCACGGCAGCGCGTTCCATGGCCGCCCGGATGACCGTTGCCCCCAACTCGCCGGGGCTTACATTTTTCAGACTTCCGCCAAAGCCGCCAATGGCAGTACGAACACCGGATACCACGAAAACGTCGGGCATGATAATTCCTTTTTTTGTGTGAAGAGAAGCGAATCATAACGCATCCGGCTTACAATGAAAGCCCGCTGTTTGTGTTCAACGGAAAATCAGGACCGCTATGAAAATCGCTACTTGGAATGTCAATTCGCTCACTGTACGCCTGCCGCAGGTGCTGGCCTGGCTGGATCAGCACAGTATCGATATCTTGTGTATTCAGGAGCTCAAGCAGGTCAATGAAAAATTTCCCAAGGATGCGTTTCAGGAACTGGGCTACGATGCGGTCTGGACCGGTCAGAAAACCTATAACGGCGTGGCCATTTTATCCCGCTCGTCGCTGGACGATGTCATCGTCAACAATCCGCTCTACCCCGATACCCAGCAACGCCTGATCACCGCAACCTGCCAGACCACAGAAGGCCCGATGCGCGTCATTTGCGCCTATTGCCCCAATGGCAGTGCGCTGGACAGCGACAAATACAATTACAAACTGGAGTGGTACGCTGCGCTCAACCAGTTCGTTGAAGCACAGATGAAATTATTTCCGAATCTGGCCATTTGCGGCGACTACAACATCGCGCCCGAAGATCGCGATGTCCATCCCAAATACACCGGCGATATTCTGATCTCGCCCAAGGAACGTGCCGCCATGCAGGCGCTCAGCGGACTCGGACTGTCCGATTCGTTTCGTCTGTTTGACCAGGAAGAAAAACTGTTCAGTTGGTGGGACTATCGAATGATGGGGTTTCGCCGTAACGCCGGACTGCGCATTGATCATATCCTGCTGACGCCATCGCTCACGCAGCTTTGCACAGCCTGCGTTATCGACAAAGCGCCGCGTGGCAATGAACAACCGTCAGATCATGCCCCGGTGGTCGCCACACTCTCGCTGTCATTCGCCTGATCCGATCCTGGCGGCATATGATGATCCAATGCCGGCAGAATGGCAAAAGGCCGGACAAATCCGGCCTTTTTACAATTGAGCGCCGAGCAGGCCTGATGAGTTCTCCTTCAGTTTCCGCTTAGCGCCAAGACTCACAAAACCGCCCGCTGACAGCGGAACGATCACAACACAGGCTTGCGCTGCTGGACCTGTCGGTTACAGCCGGCAGATACTCCGCTTATCTTAGGCCATCAGGCCAACCGTGCTATTCTCCATCCAGAATCTGGTCTTCGAAACTGGTCGCTGCCTGTTCGCTGGACATGGGCACATACAGCACGCCCGAAGTAATAGGCTTGCTGATATTGATAATAGATACCAGACGGTTTTTCTGCGTTACCGCAAAGCTCTTACCAATATTATTGCTGGTCAGGCTGGCCAATCGCTGGCTGCCGGAGGGGGAAAATTCAAGTTTCACAAATGCCTTGCCGGCACTGTTGCGGGTAGCCACGGCATTTTGCAAATCGTTGCGGGTTAACGTCTGGGTCGGATCCACATGCACAAGCACGCCATTCTGACGCACGGCCGTGTAACCTTGCGTTGGCGTGCGCGATGCGATGTACATGATCAGCGACGATGAGGCAACCGAGCGAGACGGCGCAGGCGGCGTGGATGTCGCAGGCGCCGGAGCCTGGCCGGAGGAAGGCGGCGGCGTTGTAGGCACATCGCTAACTCGGGTGCCGCCGCCTGAGCGATTCTTGAGCAAGTGATCCATAGTGTCACAGCCTGCCAGGGTCAGCGTGGCAGCGATTGCAACAAAAAGTACCCCTCTTTTGATGTGCATGATCGGTTTCCTTGATTCTGGTGAAAGACTTATGGGGCCATTATAAGATATTGTCGAAAATTCGCATGGCCACTTTTCCCACTCAATTACAAAAAGCGTTCATGGCTTTTAAGATAGCGCCATTTGCCCGGGGGCAGATCTGCCAGCGTCACATTGCCCATGCGCACCCGTTTCAGCCCGATGACATTCAGGCCGACCATTTGGCACATGCGGCGAATTTGCCGTTTCTTGCCTTCCTGCAAAATGAACTTGAGCTGATCGTCATTTTGCCAGCTAACCTGCGCCGGGCGCAGCACGTCACCGTCCAGAGAGAGCCCATGATTAAGTAGCTGCAGCCCGTTGCCGCTGATTTTGCCTTCGACGCGAACCAGATACTCTTTCTCCACTTCAGAGTCCTCACCGATCAGTTGCCGGGCAATGCGTCCATCCTGAGTAAGAACCAGCAACCCCTGTGAATCGATATCCAGCCGGCCGGCCGGCGCCAGACCTCTTAAGTGCGACGGATTGAAGCTATGCTTGTCGCGATCGTACTGCCGATCAGCTGTAACCAGCGTGACCGCGGGCCGATAGCCTTGTTCGGCCTGACCCGACACATAACCCACCGGCTTGTTCATGATGATGGTAACCCGGGCTGTTTGCCGCGCCTGAGCAGACTTATCCAGCGTGATGGACTGATTGGGGAACGCCTTCTCACCCAGGGTGGCAACCTTTCCGTCTACACGTACCCAGCCGCGTTCAATGTAAGCGTCAGCTTCACGTCGGGAACACAGTCCCCGCTCGGCAAGCAGTTTTGATATTCTTGTCTTTTCCATTTGATTCCGTTTGCTTACGCAAATTTGCTATAGTGTGTTTCTTTGTCCGGATGCACCGGACGTTTCTGTTTGAGCGTGGTTATTACATGACCACGGTTTTATCTCCAGGCTCTCACATCCCGCAACTCATGAAGCATGAACCTTATTCGCCTGGCTGGCTGAGCCGGCCGCCGCCTAAACTTGATCCTGTCCAGAAATACTGGTTGTCCCGACCCGGCCCCCTGACTCAGGGTTTGCGCAGACAAGGAGAAGTGCGTATCCAGGTGATTGGCGAATTTGCCGAAGTGGTCAGCGCGGACGAGGCGTGGACCATCAGGAAAGCAGCCAACACGGTTGTCTGGGTACGGGAGATCTGCATGTCTATTGACGGTACGCCTGCTGTCATCGCCCGCAGCATAACGCCGCTGGATGCCGCCCAATCGGTATGGCAGGCAGTGCGTCGGCTACGCACACGGCCATTGGCCGATATTCTGTATCATGATCCGGCTATTGTACGATCAGTGTTCGAGTCCTGCATAGCAAAATCGCCGATGCCAATATTTAAAGCCGTGGTGCGCGCCGGCCAATTGCCCTTGCCTGTGCGATCCAGATTACCCACCCGCCGTTCGGTTTTCTGGAAAAATGGCCAGCCTCTGCAGGTGACCGAATGCTTTTTACCCGCCTTCTGGTCGCCATTGCTCAAGCATCCGAGAGTTTGACCTGAACAACGACACGGTGTCGCCCTGCTTGTTTCAAGGCATGCGGCCTTGTTGCGGAGATCTTCTTTGGCGGTGCAACCCCATGTATTGCGTCGCGGGCTGTGTCAGCGTTGCGGGCCCGCCAGCTGCGGCGGCCGTCACGCCAAAAACAGGGAAATCGAAATACGCTGTCTGTATCCCTGTCGCCATACAGCCATCAGGTTGCAGCGATCTTACAATGCGTTGTCGTCCTGCTCGCCGGTGCGGATGCGAATGGCCCGCTCGACCGGTGTCACGAAAATTTTCCCATCGCCGATTTTGCCGGTACGCGCCGCTTTGATAATGGCTTCAATGGCCGAATCGACCAGACTGTCTGCGATGACCACTTCCACCCGGACTTTGGGAAGAAAGTCCACCACATATTCAGCACCACGATACAACTCTGTGTGCCCTTTCTGACGGCCAAACCCTTTTACTTCTGCAACGGTCAGGCCGCTGACGCCGATATCTGCCAAAGATTCACGAACTTCATCCAACTTGAAGGGTTTAATGATGGCGGTTATTAATTTCACGTGGTTTCCTTTACTTTACGGGGCCGGACCCCGCTTTTTTTACTGGAAAAGAATAGCATATTTTTTAATAACACAGCCTAGAATCGATAGCCGTTCGTGATCGGGAAGCGCCAGTCGCGGCCAAATGCGCGGGTGGTGATTTTGGGTCCGGGAGACCCCTGACGCCGCTTGTATTCGTTGATCCGCAGCAGTCGCGCTACCTTTTCCACATCTTCACGGGCCAGGCCGGTATCGACAATGGCTTCCACGGAGTCATTGTGTTCCATCAAATGTTCCAGAATCGCGTCCAGCACCTCATATTCAGGCAGGCTGTCCTGGTCAGTCTGGTCTTCGCGTAATTCCGCCGACGGCGCACGCGTGATGATACGCTCGGGAATGATCGCA
>DATGQC010000463.1:0-4368 GCA_035304425.1 Advenella sp. | reverse complement strand
ACGCACATTATTTCGGCCCGGCGGGGCTTTTCTTTGGTTCCATACACGGCACACTCAACCATCTTCTATTGGGCGACCGTACGTGGTATGGGCGCTTCGCCGGCGTTCCCGAATCCTTTTCCAGCCTGGCACAGGAAGTAGAGCCCCGGCGCATTGAGCTTGCCCGTCAATTATTTGAGCGACGTGAGCTCTGGTTGTCCCTCATCGACAACACGCCGGCCGATGCCATGGCGGGCACCCTGCACTACACCACCACATCCGGTGAAGCAGCGGCTACGCCATGGATAGGTACGCTTACACATGTCTTCAATCATGCCACGCATCATAGGGGGCAGATCACCGCGATACTGACCCGCTACGATTACCCTTGCCCCGAACTGGACCTGATCTACTTTCTCCGACAGGCATAGCGTTGCGCCCAGCCGGCAAGCACGCCCGCATGCCATGTCCACACAGCAAACCCGGCCTATCGCCGGATTCAGCGCGAGAGACGTTATAGTGATTTGGTCCGCGCCATGGCGCGCTATTCATGGAAGTGCAACATGAACCATCCCGGCTTTTTCCATCTCGCCCCCACCATCACGCTGCAGGATCCTCTGGCCCGTCTTTTGGGCGCCGCAAGTGACGGCATCATTGAATACTCGTATACCGACATTGTGAAACTGGCTGGCCACTCCTGCCCAACCGTTGCAGGGGCTTACCTGATGACGCGCCGCGCTCTGAAGGAACTGTATGCAGACGCGCTGCCCCAGCGCGGACAAATCAAGGTGGAGTTTCGCGACGACCAGCTGAACGGTGTCACCGGCGTTATCGCCAACATCGTAAGCTTTATTACCGGCGCCACGGCCGACAACGGGTTCAAGGGTTTGGGCGGCCAATATGACAGGCGCCACCTGCTGGCCTTCAACGCACCCATCCAAGGCGAAGTCCAATTCCAACGGCTGGATACTGGTAAGAGCGTTGCCGTCAGCTTTAACGCCAGCGTGGTCCCGGGCTCGCCCGAGATGATGCCCGCCCTGAAAAAAATTCTTGAAGGGCAGGCGGATGAGGAGCAGCAACGCAGCTTCGCGCTGAACTGGCAGGATCGGGTTCGCCGCATCCTGGAAAGCGCCGACCACCCAGAACTGGTCACTTGCTCGTGACGTCGGCGTTTGCCCATGGCGGGGGCAGTGCGAACGCCTGTGCCAGGTAGTCGATCATGGCACGCACTATGGCTGGCGGACGGCGTTCCCGAGGGTAGACGGCATAGATGCCGCCAGTGTCTGCGGCGGGTTCATCCAATTCAAGGACCTGCAGCTTGCCCGCCTTCAGGGCATCGGAAACCACGAAGTCGGGCTGGTAGATGATTCCCTGACCGTTGGCTGCGGCGGCCATCAAGGCTGCTCCGTTATTGGCGCACAAATTGCCGGTGATACGCACACGCCTCCCGCCGTCGCGACCAAACCTCCACTCTTCGCTGTTCAGCAAGGCCAATGAAAAGGCCAGGCAGTTATGGTGGGACAGCTCGGCAACTGTCGCCGGCTTGCCATGGCGCGCCAAGTACGACGATGACGCACACACCACCATGGAACTATCGGCCAGCTTCCTGGCGCCATACCGCGCATCCATGACTGTGCCGGCATGTATGCTAAGGTCCCAGTGTTCGTCCAGCGGGGTCATCCGGCGATCACCCAGGCCCAGCTCGATAGCGGTCGACAGATAGCGTTGACTGAAGGCGGGCAGCAACGGTGCGACATAACGCATCCCGAAGTACAGAGGTACACTCATACGTAGTCGACCGCTTACTTCGACTTTTTTCGACATGGCGGCCGCTTCAGCTTCGTCAAGATCCGACAATATCCCCTGGCATGCTTTCACGTAGTCCCGGCCTTTGTCTGTCAGCCTAAGCTCCCGCGTCGTCCGGTGAAACAGCCGGATACCCAACCGGGCCTCCAGCGTATTGACATGTTTCGTCGCCATGGCGGCGGACATCCCCAAGCTGCGCCCGGCCGCCGACAAACTGCCGTCCGAGGCGGCGCGTACCACAACTCGCATGCTCATCACCCGATCAGGCATTGTTCATACAATCCGGTCAAAACGACGTATAGAATATTTCAGTCCATCACGCATTCGCAAGCTGGCAAGCGCAAGCTCGGCTCTGCGACTGGACTGAAAAGGAAAACTGAAGGACACCCATGACATTTGTAGTTACCGAAGCATGCATCCAGTGCAAATATACGGATTGCGTCAGCGTCTGCCCGATGGATTGCTTTCTGGAAGGCCCCAACTTCCTGGTCATCCATCCCGACGAATGTATAGACTGCTCTATCTGCGTTGCCGAATGCCCGGTCGGCGCTATTGTCAGCGACCATGAAATCGCCGACGACCAGCGTCATTTTATCGAGATCAACCGCAAGCTCGCCAACGATCCGCAATGGAAACGCATCACTCATGCAAAATCACCATTGCCCGAGCACGAACAATGGGCCAAGATAAAGGACAAGCTATACGCGCTTAAGACCGAATAGTTTTAGCAAATGGCCCAGATATAAATAATCAACTTCTCCTATTAAACGCTACTGATTATCATTTATCAAACAGTATCAGTATGGAGAAGATCATGTTGTTGCTTGCCCGGAAAACCAGTCAGGTCGCGCTGCATATGTCGGTAGCTTTCGCCGTCACGTACGCCTTCACGGGTTCGCTTGCCACTGGGGGGCTGGCAGCCGTACTGGAACCCGTTTGCAACGTCTTGCTACTACCACTGCACGATAAGCTATGGAATAAGGCGCAAGCTCGCAGCCGGACGGCAGGACGGCCCGCTCTGGCTCGCCAGGCTGGCTAAGTCCTGACCATCCGGCCGTAGGCTGCCGACAGGTCAATCCACATTGAGCTTGGCCATCAAAAACTCGAGAAACACGCGTGTCTTGGCGGGCATTAGCCGCGACGGAAACAACGCTACCAGCGGAATAGGATCGAATTCCCAATCTGGCAGCACGCGCTGTAGCGCTTCCTCTTCCGTGTTCCACGTCAAATTATTCCCGGTCAAAGGCACGATGCCCATGCCCAATCCCGCCATGCGCATCAACATGGCGACATTATTCATGGCCATGCGTCCTTTGACCGTAATTTTTTCTACCCTGTTCTGCGACCGGAGCGCCCAGACGGACTCCGCCTTGCCGGCCGATGTACGCAGGCATTCATGCCTGACAAGGTCCGAGGGCACGACCGGCGTACCTTTGCGAGCCAGGTATCGCGGCGCTGCATAAAGCCCCAGCCTCACACTTCCCAAATGACGCGAAATCACGCCCGAGTCGGGTTGGTGGCCGATGCGTATGACAATATCGAAGGGCTCCGCCAGCAGATCGATATGCTGGATGCCCAGGTCATATTCGCATTCGATGTCCGGATACTGTTCGGCAAAATCGCGCAGGATCAACGGCATGGAAAGCAATGAAAAGCTGACCGGCATCGAAACCCGCAGTCGGCCTTTGGGCCGCTGCGCCATCTCGTCCAGCTCTTCATGGGCAATTCGCGCCTCTGCGATGACGTGCTGGCAACGTTCGAAATAGACAGCGCCGGCTTCGGTGAGCTCTACCTTGCGCGTACTTCGATTCAGCAGACGCACACCTATATAGCGTTCCAGCGCGCTGATGCGGCGCGACAGCGTCGAGGCCGGCATGTCCAGCGATTCCGCTGCGCGGGTAAAGCTTCTGCTCTTGGCCACTTCAACAAAAAGGGCGATGTCATCCAGCGATGGATTCATAGATTCTTCCGAAAACCGCGATAGCCACTGCCTATTTTCCTAGGGGATACTACTTATTATTAACGTTTTTGGAAATATGTTTACAAGAAATACGGGTTTATCCCAATACCGTATGCGCACATACTTCATCCATCGAAACAAACCTTGCATCGCAAGACACGCCAAATCCGGCGATTCGGTTTCCTCAACTATTTATTGGATGGAGTTTTAACCATGAAGACCTTAGCAACCACACTGATGATTTCCCTTACTGTTCTGGCCGGTGCCGCCCAAGCTGCCGACGAACCCGCGAAGACCCGCAGCCAGGTCGTCGCTGAGCTGCAGCAAGCTCAATCCCAAGGTCTGATCAGCTATGGTGAGCAGGAATACCCCGTGGCAGTCGCCTCGAACGACCATAGCAGCCGTGCACAAGTGCAGGCCGAATTGGCAGCCGCCCAGGCCGCACATGCGATCAGCAATGGTGAACTGGACTACCCGCCTGTTGCCTCTGTCGACAGCAACAAAACCCGCGCCGAAGTCAAGGCGGAACTGTTCAACTATGTGTCATCCGGTCATGCGCATCAAGTCGAAGCGTAACCACACAGGGCAAAAGCAAGAATGGCCGCGTTGAGCGGCCATTTTCT
>DATGQC010000462.1:0-9996 GCA_035304425.1 Advenella sp. | reverse complement strand
CAGGGGCCTGGCCTGTGCTGGCAGGGGGGGCGCGTGCGTTATCGAAGGCGGCATAAGAAATTTATTATTAATAATATTGATAACGATTATCATTTATAGTATTATTCAATGTCAATTATTTCAACATGTATCTCCGGCGTCTGGTTTTGCGCATTCTGGCTGTCGAGATCTCACATACTTATCCCGCACTTATGAAACCAGTCTCTTTCCCGTCCTTGCGCCTGACCCTGCTTGCCTCGTTGCTCTGCACCGGCGTAGTCCACGGTCAGGCCGCAACAGGGGACGCTCACGCCGTCGCCTCCGCAAGCCCTGTCGTCCCGAAGCTGGGCGCGGTGCATGCGCAGTCAGAGGTGGCGGCGGCAAGCTGGGAGAGCGCCACCGGCGCAGCAGAGATCGCCGACAAACAGGCGCGGAACTGGTCTGATCTGGGGCGGCTGATCCCCGGGCTGGATTTCAACCGCAGCAATAGCAGTGTCAATCTGCGGGGTCTGGATGGCAATCGGATCCGAATCCTGGAAGACGGTATTCCCTTACCCTGGTTGCAAGATGGCAGCCGCGGTATAAAAGGCGGCCTGGAAACGGTTAATTTCAATACGCTTTCCTCTGTTGATGTCGCGCGCGGCGCCGGTGCCGGCAGTACGTCTGCACTGACCGGCGTCGTGTTGTTGCGCGGCCTGCGGCCAGATGATCTGCTGGCCGACGGCAAGGCTATCGGTTTTCTGGTCAAGGGCACGCACGATGGCCTGGATGACAGTATTGGCGGCGATATGGCGTTTGCCGCAAGGCTGGGGGCCGCAACCAAAATGCTGATTCAGTATGGCATTCGTACCGGTAGCGAAGTAAAGAATGGCGGCGATATTGGTGGCTATGGCGCAGCGCGCACCAAGATGAATCCTGCTGATTACACCAGCAAGAACGTAGGGCTGCGGCTTGAGCACGAATTGGCGCCGGGTCATACGCTTGGTCTGGGAGCGAGCACCTTCAGGCTGGATCGCGATATTGACCAGATGCATGAGCAGAACACCTCTGCCTATGCGATTGGTAACAATGAACTGATCGAGAGGATGAAACGCGATCGCGTCTGGGCAGATTACAACTACAAGGCAACGCAGGCCTATGCTGCCCTGGATCAGGCTGGTGTCCAGCTATACTGGAGTAAAACCGGCCTGGAGCAGAATCAGCAAGCCATCCGCAACAAAGTGTTTGATCCGCGAGCAAGCATTCCAGGGAATCCGTACCGTTACGGTTATCCCTACGGACAGTATGAGCGCAATAACAGCATCGAACAAAAAGGCTGGGGCCTCAATCTGAATGCGGGCGGTTACTGGGGCGACGCCGCGTTGCGTGGTCACTGGACAGTAGCCGGCACGTTTGCTGACGATACCTATGAGCAGTACTCGGCCGGGGTCGATAATTGTCCGGTTGTGCCAGCCGGGCTGCCTGCGCCCATGGGCCCGCGTACCTGCGACTTCCTGCATTCGAACCAGGGCGATACGCCCAAAGTGAAAAGCCGTGACTGGTCGCTGTTTGCCAGCCATGCATTCATATGGAACGACGGCCGGTTTGAGCTGACCCCGGCTTTGCGCTATGACGGCTGGTCGCGCAAACCCCAGACGGGTGGCGGTTTTGCATCCAACCAGAATGGATATGAAAGCGAACTGCGCAATCGCAGCGGCAATCAGGTTTCGCCATCGCTTGAGTTCGCCTGGAACGCTTCCGATATCTATCGGGTGACTGCCCGCTATGGCTATGGTTACCGGGCGCCAACCGCACCGGAACTCTTTTTGCAATATGGCTCTCCGGCCAATTACATGCGCAAGGGCGATCCCAGTCTGAAGGCTGAGCGCAGCCGCGGCTGGGAACTGGGCTTTCAGGCCAGGGGGCAGGTTGTTGGCGGTTCTTTGAATATATTCGAGACGCGCTACAAAGATTACATCGATGAAAATGTCCCGGTCGGTCCTGATTCTCCATTTTATGCATTGCGCCAACAAGGGTTGTATCCGATGGGCGTCACGACCTTTGCCAATCGTGCTCGGGTCCGCATTTACGGCGCAGAAGCCATGGGCTACTGGAATGTGAATGACAATCTGTATACCCGGGCGACGCTTGCGTGGACGGTGGGCAAGGATCTGGAAACCGGCCAGCATCTGAATTCGGTCGCACCTCTGAAAGGCACGCTGGCACTGGGCTACAGGACCCCGCAGTGGGGCGCCGAGACGGTCTGGACACTGGCAAATAAACGCGATAAAGTGCAGTATCCAGCCCCCGCTGCTGATGCGCCAAACGCCGATTTCCAGGCGCCCGGTTATGGTACGCTGGATGTGCATGGCTGGTGGGCGCCTGCCGGCCTGAAGGGCGTCAAGTTCCAGCTCATCGTGGTCAATGTGTTTGACAAGACATACTGGAATGCACTGAGCGTGCCCACTGCGGGGGCAACGGCCATCCCTCGGCCGGTCGATTATTATTCCGAAGCCGGCCGTTATGTGCGGGTGTCGGTTAGCTATCAATATTGACCGACCACGATTTTCAGACTGGCCGGGCCGTCGCAAGATCGCCCGGTCAAAACCGTTTAGCCACTACTACAAGAGAGTTGCCCCATGACACAACAGAGTACTGATTTGAAAGCCCGTTACGACGCGCTATTGCAGGCGGAACCCAAACTGCGCGTACGCAATGCGGCCGGGAAACTGAACGTCAGTGAAATGGAACTGGTCGCCGCACAATGTGGCGATATTGATGCCACGCTGCTGGAAGGGTCGGCGCAAACGATATTCAAGGAGCTGCAAACGCTGGGCGAGGTGATGCTGCTGACGCGCAATGAATGGTGCGTTCATGAACGTCACGGGCGTTATGAGTCGGTCAAGGTGGGTCATGGTCCGGTCGGTCTGGTGCTGGGCGCCGATCTTGATCTGCGCGTGTTTTTTTCCAGCTGGCAATATGCCTGGGCCGTGACTCAGAACGGCCGCAAGAGCATTCAGTTTTTTGACGGCGCCGGCATGGCGCTGCACAAGGTGTATTGCACCGATCATTCAGATATGGCGGCTTATGACGCGCTGGTCGAAAAATTCCGTGCCGCCAATCAGGCGCCGGCGCCTGTCGACAGAACACCTGCGGCGCCCAAGGCGTATGCCAGCGAAGTGCCTGCGCTTTTGCGTGAAGAGTGGCTGGGCATGACCGATACCCATGATTTTGCCGGCCTGCTGAAAAAATGGAATTTGCCGCGCGTACAGGTGCTGGAAAGCGCCGGCGATGATCTGGCGCAGCGTGTCGATAACGATGCCATTGAAGTCATGTTGCAGAAAGCGGCCGAATCAGATCTGCCCATTATGTGCTTTGTCGGCAATAAAGGCATGATCCAGATTCACTCGGGGCCGATTAAAAAACTCATGCGTACCGGCCCCTGGTTCAATATTCTGGATCCGAAATTCAATCTGCATCTGAACACGACGGCCATTCACAGTACCTGGATCGTGAACAAACCTACTGAAGACGGCTGGGTGACGTCGCTGGAAGGCTATGCTCAAGACGGTGAACAAATTGTGCAATTCTTTGGCGCGCGCAAGCCTGGCGTGCCCGAGATCAGGCAATGGCGCAAACTGCTGGAATCGCTTTGCAAGCAACCGCTGGCAGCCTGACAGCATGACCGAATCAATAAAACGGAATCAGTCGATGAGCAAAAATGCCGCTGCCCGTTGTCTTGCCATGCTCGCCGCCGCCGGTTTTTTCTGGGGCAGCGCCAGCGCGCAGCAGGCCCAGCGAATCGTGTCTTTGGGCGGCACGGTGACGGAAATCATTTACGATCTGCAAATGCAGCACAAGCTGGTCGCCGATGATCAGTCCAGCCTGTATCCCGAAGCGGCCACAAAGCTGCCGCGTGTGGGCTACTATCGCGCCGTACCGGCAGAGGGTGTGCTGTCGCTCAAACCCGATCTTGTCATCGCTTCTGAAAATGCCGGCCCGCCTGCTTCCCTGGAGAAAGTCCGGTCGGTAGGCATCAAGGTGGTCACCGTTTCAGACAAACCGACAGTTGATTCTTTATACAAGCGGATCGAGCAGATCGCGCAGGCCCTGGATGTGCCGGAAAAAGGCAAGGCGCTGACCGACGAGATCCGGGCGAATGTGAAGCAGGCGCAGGGCCAGCCCAGCGATAGTCTGCGTACCGTTCTGATTCTGAATCGTACCGGGGCCAAGTTGATGGCGGGGGGCGACACAACGGCCAGTGCGATTATGGAAATGGCAGGCCTGGAGAATGTGCTCAAGCAGCAGCGCGGGTATAAGCCGGTATCTGCCGAAAGTCTGCTGGCGCTGAAGCCGGAGATGATCATTGTCACCAGCGGTTCATTGCAAGCGGCAGGCGGCATCGACAAATTCAAGTCGGACCCTGCGATCGCCTATACACCTGCGGTCAGGAACAACCGCATTGTGGTGATGGATGATCTGCTCGCGCTGGGCATGGGACCGCGGGTGGGTCTGGCGATTTCGCAACTGAAGGCTGCCGCCGGCTATGCAAATTAACGCTGCGCCAGGTCAGGGCAGGATCACAAAGTCCTTTACCATTCTGCTGCTCCTATTGCTGGCCGCCATTGTGCTGGGCAGCGTCAGCGGAGCGGTTGTCATTCCGTTCCATCAGTGGTGGCCGGTGCTGACGGGTGGCCAGGGTGATGAAACCCAGCTGCTGCGCCAGATTTTTCTGGATATCCGGTTGCCGCGGGTTGTCTTCGGTATTGTCACAGGCGCTGCGCTGGCTTTGTCGGGCGTGGTCATGCAGGCGCTGTTTCGCAATCCTCTGGCAGAACCCGGCCTGATCGGTGTCTCGGCTGGTGCGGCGTTGGGCGCGGTCTCGGCCATTGTGCTCACCGCCGCCGGTTTCTGGATCATTTCCTTTGCTGCATTTGCCGGTAGCTTGCTCAGTACCTGGCTGGCTTATCTGGTAGGACGGCGTTACGCCGGCGTGGCCGGGTTGTTACTGGCCGGTATTGCCATCAATGCAATTTCGGGCAGCCTGATTGGCTTGCTTACTTATATTGCGACAGACACGCAATTGCGTGATTTGACATTCTGGGGCATGGGCAGTCTGGCGTCAGCGAACTGGCGTACGATCGGATTGCTCGGCCCCTGGGCGCTGTTACTCTGTGTGTTGTTGTGCCAGGAATGGCGTGCCCTTAATGCATTGCTGCTGGGGGAGCGTGAAGTATCACACCTGGGTTTTTCCATGAAGCATTTGCGTCGCCGGCTGATCGTCGGCATTGCGCTGCTGGTCGGTCCGCTGGTGGCCGTCACCGGCGGCATCGGCTTTGTCGGGCTGGTCGTACCGCATTGCCTGCGCATGATCATGGGAGCGAACCATCGTCATCTGTTGCCGGCCTCCATGGCTGGGGGCGCCCTGGCCCTGGTGATGGCAGACTGGCTGGCGCGCGTGGTCGTTATCCCAGCCGAACTGCCTATTGGCCTGGTGACCAGTCTTATCGGCGGCCCGTTCTTTCTCTGGTTGCTGGTAAAAAGGAATATGCGATGACCGTCATGGAGCAATGCATGCGCGGCGAGGCCATCTGTGCAACGCGCGGGCAGCGCCAGGTGCTGCGCAATATTTCAATTGAAATTAAAAGGGGCGAGGTGCTGGCGCTTCTTGGCGCAAACGGCGCCGGCAAATCCACCTTGCTGTCGATCCTGGCGCAGGAAAGCCAGGAGGTCCGCACTCACGACACCGGCGCCATTTATATTAATGGCCATGAGACCGCTACACTATCAACCCGGGAACAGGCGCGCCAGCGGGCAGTTTTGCCGCAGGGCAGCGGCCTGACCTTTGATCTGGGCACCCAGGAGATTATCCAGATGGGTCTGTATCCGTTTCCGGAACTGGATCCTGGCGAGGCAAACGCATTGTTGCAGCATGCGGCGCAGACAGCGGGCGTTCAGGATCTGCTGGACCGTTCATGGGTGACGCTGTCCGGCGGTGAAAAGCAGCGGGTGCAGTTCGCGCGGGTGCTGGTGCAGTTGCTGGCTCGGCGCCATGATGGCCAGACGCGGTATTTGTTGATGGATGAGCCCACCTCGGCCCTGGACCCGAAGCACCAGCATGCATTTTTCCGTATCGTGGCGGAGCTGGCGCACCGGGATGAAGTGGGCGTGATGGTCATTGTCCATGACATCAATCTGGCGGCGCAGTATTGCGATCGTATCGCGCTGCTGGCCGATGGCGAACTGGTCATTTGTGATACGCCTGAACGGGTGTTGACGCGCGAGCACCTGTATGCAACGTATGGCATTCATAGCCAGACCATGCCGCATCCATTCAAGCAGGGCAAGTTGCTGGTGGTCTGGGAATAGCAGTCCGCTCATCTGGCCATGAATGGCCTGCCGCTACCGCGCCGGTGAGGCCGTGGGCCTTGTATCATGCTTATCGGCATATCTGACCAATACGCCACGCCCTTATCGGCGTCTGCGCTAAAACTGCTCGCGGCCAGTTTGCCAGGTCTGGTTATCGATCATGATGCATGGGCCGCCCCGCAGTCTGCCTCCTCAAGTTTAGTCCTCAGGTTTAGTCCTCAGGTTTAGTCCTCGGGTTTAATCCTCGGGTTTAATCCTCGGGTTTAATCCTCGGGTCCTGCTGCAGGTCTGTGATCTGACATCTGCTGGCGCCCTATATGCTGTAAAAAGACGGTAACTTCATCCTTTATGCGCTAAAGGGCAGACCGGTTTGTATACCTCTCCAAGTTATGGCATGATCATTGTGTGGGGCTGCTTTGGAGCCCGGCGCGAGCGCTTATGAGCGGCCGAACGCAAAAGCGTTTCCTGCTCTGGCGCGCAGCGTCATTGATGTAAATACATGTGGTGAACAGCTGCAGTTAGCGGCTGTGGCGTAATACGCGGCTGAACAAGGACAGCGTCCGGTCCGCTTTTTACGGCGGTAATTCGGACCGTATGCATGCTGGTGGCTGTATCAGGCCGATAGGGCGCCTGTGGCGGTTGTGGCAGACCGGCAATAGAGGCAGGGCCGGGGCAGCGGCTCGTGCCGCGGCCAGAATGGGTCCGTATCAGAAAACCGGCAATGACCACCGCGTCCCGACCGCGCAGCAATCGGTATTTGCGATATGAACACAGACCGGCAAGTTTATGATCAAGGAGAAAAACGTCATGAAAAGTATGGATAGTTTTGGCGCCCGCAGCGTACTCGAAGTGGGAGAACAATCATATCGAATCTACCGGCTGGATGCGTTAAAGGACGAAGGCCTGGATGTGGCCTCGCTGCCTTACGGGCTGAAAATCCTGCTGGAGAACCTGCTGCGTACGGAAAATGGCAAGGATATTACAGCGGCAGACATTCGGGCGCTTGCCGGCTGGGACCCACAGGCGCAACCGGATCGGGAAATCGCCTTCACACCGGCCCGGGTGGTGCTGCAGGACTTCACCGGTGTGCCGGCGGTTGTGGACCTGGCTGCCATGCGCGAAGCCATGCATGCCCTGGGCGGGGACCCCGAGCGAATCAATCCCCTGGCGCCGGTAGAGCTGGTCATTGACCACTCGGTGATCGTCGACGTTTTCGGCCAGGCCAATGCGTTCGAGCGTAACGTCGAGATCGAATATCAGCGCAACCTGGAACGCTACCAGTTTTTACGCTGGGGGCAGCAGGCCTTTCAGGACTTCAAGGTCGTGCCCCCGGGCACCGGCATCGTCCATCAGGTCAATCTGGAACATTTGTCACGCGTGGTTTTCACCGCCGATGACGATGATATGAAAGTGGCTTATCCCGACACCTGTGTCGGGACTGACTCCCATACGCCGATGGTCAATGGCCTGGGCGTTGTCGCGTGGGGCGTAGGCGGCATCGAAGCCGAAGCGGCCATGCTGGGGCAGCCTATTTCCATGCTGATTCCACGCGTGGTCGGTTTTAAGCTTACCGGAACATTACCGGAAGGAACAACGGCAACCGACCTGGTCTTGACGATTACGGAAATGTTGCGCAAGCATCGTGTCGTTGGCAAGTTTGTAGAGTTTTACGGTCCGGGCGTTGCGGCGGTGCCGCTGGCCAACCGGGCGACCATTGGCAATATGAGCCCGGAATACGGTTCGACGATTTCTATTTTCCCCATTGACGCAGAAACCCTTCGTTATCTTGCGTTTACCGGCCGCTCCCAGGAGCAGATTGCACTGGTCGAAGCCTACGCCAAAGCACAGGGTCTGTGGCATGATCCGCAAGCTGAACCGCGCTATTCGGAAAAACTGGAACTTGATCTGTCACAGGTGGTTCCGTCCATTGCCGGTCCGATGCGTCCGCAGGATCGCATTGCGCTGTCGGATGCGAAGCCGGCATTTCGCGGGGCGCTTGCTTCGTCTCTCGGCGAGCCCGAACAGAAGCCGCACGGTTATGACAAGGTTGTAGACCAGTCTTTTCCTGCATCCGATCCGCCTGCCCATGAGGAACCACAATCCTCTTCAGATCAGCCAACCGATCATGTGGCGCAAGCGCCAACAGACAACCGTCGGGCGCGCGCGCCGATTCCCATTACCTTTGGCGACGGCACCCAAGGTCATATCGATCATGGTTCGGTGGTGATTGCCGCCATTACTTCCTGTACCAACACGTCCAATCCCACGGTCATGATCGCGGCGGCGATGCTGGCCAAGCGTGCGGTTGAAAAGGGCCTGCAGCGCAAGCCTTGGGTCAAGACCAGTCTGGCTCCGGGTTCCCGCGTCGTGACAGACTATTATGAGCGCGCCGGTTTGACGCGCTATCTTGACGCACTGGGTTTCAATCTGGTCGGGTACGGGTGCACGACCTGCATCGGCAACTCCGGTCCGCTTATTCCCGAAGTGAGTCAGGCGATCGCAGACCATGATCTCTCTGTGGTATCTGTGCTATCGGGCAACCGTAATTTTGAAGGACGCATTCACGCAGAAGTCAAGATGAACTATCTGATGTCGCCGCCGCTGGTGGTGGCTTATGCACTGGCCGGCACCATGGATATTGATCTGTTCAACGAGCCGCTGGGACAGGGCAGCGATGGGCAAGACGTTTACCTGCGGGATATCTGGCCGTCTGCCAGCGACGTGCAGGAGGTGGTGGATGCGGCGATCATGTCCGACATGTACACTGCTGGCTACGCCGATGTTTTTGCCGGCGATGAACGCTGGCGCGCCTTGTCCACGCCCGAAGGAGAGCGGTTCGACTGGGATGAAGCCTCCACCTATGCGCGCAAGCCACCCTATTTCGACAATATGTCGCGTCAGCCGGAACCGGTCTCGGATATACAGGGCGCACGGGTGCTGGCCATGCTCGGCGACTCGGTCACCACCGATCATATCAGTCCGGCCGGGTCCATTGCCAGGACTTCGCCAGCTGCAGCCTACCTGACCGAGCATGGCGTAGCGCCAAAAGACTTCAACTCGTATGGATCACGACGCGGCAATCATGAAGTCATGATACGCGGCACGTTTGCCAATGTGCGCCTGCGCAATCAACTGGCGCCAGGCACCGAGGGCGGCTTCACGCGTGACTTCACGCGCAGCGATGAACCGGTGACGACGATCTTTGAAGCGTCACGATCCTATATCGAGAAGGATATCCCCCTGGTCATTCTTGCCGGCAAGGAATACGGTTCGGGCTCGTCGCGCGACTGGGCGGCAAAGGGGACGGCATTGCTGGGCGTGCGGGCCGTGATTGCTGAATCGTATGAACGGATTCATCGGTCGAACCTGCTCGGCATGGGCGTGCTGCCGCTGCAATTTCCTGAGGGTCAGAGTGCGGCCGCACTAGGCCTGACCGGGAAAGAAACCTTTGATATTACCGGTATCGTGACCTTGAACCAGGACATCACACCCACAACGGTAAGGGTGCAGGCCGACGGCGTGCAGTTCGATGCAATCGTCCGCATTGATACGCCCAGCGAGGCAGCCTACTATCGTCACGGCGGAATCATGCAATACGTCCTGCGCGGTTTGCTGGGCTGATTTTTCTGCCATGCATCGGCGGCTGTTCCTACGAAGACGGGTAGGAAT
>DATGQC010000461.1:0-12663 GCA_035304425.1 Advenella sp. | reverse complement strand
TTTGTACACGGTGAGCATGCCAAGAATGAAACATGAGACCACAGCCGGAGAGAAGAGTGACCAACAAGACTGATCAAGCACGGGCAGGCCAGACAGATCCGGCGCAGGATGCAGCCTTTGCGGCCCGGTTGCAGGCCGAGTTCTTCGCCAGGTGGCAGCAGATCACCGCAGCCGGACAACAGGGTACGCTACCGCCGCTGACCGACAGGCGGTTCAGCAGTCCGGCCTGGCAGGAAAGCCCGCAGCATCTTCTGATGGCTCATCTTTATCTGTTGTCGGCCAGCGTCATGCAGAAAATGGTCGATCAGGCAGCAGTGCCCGATCATGTGCGGGAACGGCTGCGGTTCTCGGTTGAGCAGTGGAACGACGCCATGTCGCCGGCGAACTATTTCCTGACCAATCCGGACGTGCTCAAAACGTTCGCAGACACCAACGGCGAATCGTTGCAAAAGGGATTCCTGAATCTGCTGGGCGATTTGCGCCGCGGCCGGATTTCTCAGACAGACGACTCGACATTCGAAGTGGGTAACAATCTGGCCACGACGCCGGGCTCGGTGGTATTTGAAAACCCGTGGTTCCAGTTGCTGCAGTACGCGCCGCAAACTGCAACGGTGTACCGGCGTCCCTTGCTGATGGTTCCGCCGTGCATCAATAAATATTACATTCTGGATTTGCAGTCGGGCAATTCTCTGGTGGAGTACGCGGTTAGCCAGGGCTTTACCGTGTTCATGATTTCCTGGCGGAACCCGACCGCGGCCGATACCGATGGCATACAAAAGTCAACCTGGGACGACTATATCGAAAAGGGCGTGCTGACCGCGATCGATACGGTCTGCCAGATCACCGGCCAGCCGCAAATCAATGCCCTGGGTTTTTGCGTAGGCGGCACCATGCTTTCCAGCGCGCTGGCGGTGGCGCGGGCGCGCGGCGAGAATCCGGTGGCCAGCTTAACCCTGCTGACAACGCTGCTCGACTTTGAAGATACCGGCGTACTTGATGTGTTCGTCGATGAGGCGCATGTAGCCTTTCGGGAGCAGATGCTGGGACACGGGGGAATGATGACGGCCAAAGAGCTGGCCACCACCTTTTCGTTTCTGCGACCCAATGAACTGGTCTGGAACTATGTCGTCAGCAATTATTTGAAAGGTAAAGCGCCGCCCGCCTTCGATCTGTTGTACTGGAATTCAGACGGAACCAACCTGCCGGGGCCGTTCTTTACCTGGTACTTCCGGAATATGTACCTGGAAAACCGATTGTGTCGTGCGGGTGCGCTGAAAATATGCGCCGAACCGGTAGACCTGGCCGATCTGGACATGCCGGCTTACGTGTATGGTTCAAAAGAAGATCACATTGTTCCATGGCATGCTTCATTTTCCTCGGCGCGCTTGCTCTCGGGTGAAGTGCGGTACGTCCTGGGCGCTTCGGGTCACATCGCCGGCGTGATCAATCCGCCGGCAAAGAACAAACGCAATTACTGGTCCAGTGACACCAGGCCGCAGCAGCAAGCCGATGCCCAGCAATGGCTGGACGGCGCGCAATCGGTGCCGGGCAGTTGGTGGCCCGACTGGGCAGGCTGGCTGGCAGGGCACAGCGGACGCAGGATAAAAGCCCGGGTAACGCAGGGAAATGCCGACTATCCGCCGCTGGCGCCGGCGCCGGGGCAGTATGTCAAAGTCAAAGCCTGATCAGGTTAATGCATCGTTTTATTACCGTGAAAGTAGCCTAAGGAGTTCAAAATGACACAAAAAATAGCATATGTTACGGGTGGGATGGGAGGTATCGGGACCTCTATCTGTCAGCGCCTGCACAAAGATGGATTCACGGTTATCGCTGGTTGCGGTCCGCAACGCAATGCCCAGCAGTGGATTGACGAACAGGCGGCACAGGGGTATACGTTCTATGCCTCGGCAGGGAACGTGTCCGACTGGGATTCCACCGTCGCCGCGTTCGAAAAGGTCAAGCAGGAACACGGTCCTATTGACGTTCTGGTAAACAATGCGGGCATCACGCGAGACGGGGTCTTCCGCAAGATGTCCATCGACGACTGGCGGGCGGTCATGGACACCAATCTGAACAGCCTGTTCAATGTGACCAAACAGGTCATTGAGCATATGTACGAAAAGCGTTGGGGGCGTATCATTAATATTAGTTCCGTGAACGGACAAAAAGGCCAGTTTGGCCAGACCAATTATTCTACGGCCAAGGCGGGCATCCATGGCTTTACCATGGCCCTGGCGCAGGAGGTGGCCAGTCGCGGCGTGACTGTCAACACGGTTTCCCCCGGCTATATCGGAACCGATATGGTGCGCGCGATCCGTCCCGAGGTGCTGGAGCAAATTGTCGGCACGATTCCGGTTCGGCGTCTGGGCACACCCGAAGAAATTGCGTCGATCGTTTCATGGCTGGCTTCAGACGAGTCCGGCTTTTCCACCGGCGCCGACTTCTCGGTCAATGGTGGCCTGCATATGGGTTAAGTCCTTGAACCGGACAAATACAGTTATTTAAAGGTTAAACAGGTAATGGCTAAAGCAACTGAAACGGACACCGTCCGTACAATCAAAAAATATCCCAATCGTCGGCTTTACGATACGCAGACCAGTACGTATATTACGTTGCAGGACGTGAGACAGTTGGTGTTGGACAATGTCCGCTTTCAGGTGCTGGATGCCAAGTCGGGCGAAGAACTTACGCGCAGCATCCTGCTGCAGATCATCCTGGAAGCGGAATCAGGCGGCGTTCCCATGTTCAGTTCCAACATGCTGGCGCATATCATCCGCTTCTATGGTCATGCCATGCAGGGCGTCATGGGCTCCTACCTGGAGAAGAACATGCAGGCATTTGTCGATATTCAGGACAAACTGGCCGAGCAGTCAAAAGGCGTCTACACGCCGCAATTTGGCGCCGAAGCCTGGTCGCAGTTCATGAACATTCAGGCGCCGCTGCTCAACAATATGATGAACAATTACGTTGAGCAATCCAAGAACATGTTCGTGCAGATGCAGGAACAAATGCAGAATCAGACCAGCAATATATTCGGGGGCTTCCCGTTCAATCCCGCGGCTGACAAAGACAAAGATAAAGAAGACAAGTAAGAAGGCAGAGGCGCAGAGCGCCGGCTGTCCAGGCGTTGGCTGTCATGATGCGCGTCATGCGGGTCAGGGGCCGGCAGGCCACGGCCTCAGGGCATTGCAGCCCGGCGTGGATCGTGGCCACGGCCCGCCAAGGCAGACCGTGCTTGCCTTGGCGTCAGCCGGCTACTCGGGCCGTGGCGGGGCGGGCGGTATTTGAGCCCTGTCCTGCTTCCTGAATGGCGAATGTTCATGCAATTGGTCCAGGTAAGCCTGAACGTGCACTGTTTCCTGATCCAGAAAGCGATGTATGGCATCGGCAAATTCGGGCCGGGCGATCCAGTGCGCCGAATAGGTCGTCTGCGGCAGCAGCCCGCGCGACAACTTGTGTTCGCCCTGGGCCCCGCCTTCAAATAGCGCAATGCCATGGGTGATGCAGTAGCGTATACCCTGCATATAGCAGGTTTCAAAATGCAGTCCGGGTATATATTCGTGCGCGCCCCAATAGCGACCGTACATCTTATTATTGCCGATCATGTTCATGGCGCAGGCAACCGGCGTTGCCTGACGCTGCGCAATGACAAGCAGCAGGCTGTCCGGCGCGTGCTGCAGCAACTGGCTGAAAAACGCCTCTGACAGATAAGGGTGCCGGCCCCGCTCGTAATACGTATTGCAGTAGCAGGAAAAGAAAAACGACAGATCTGCGGCGGTAATCTGGTTGCCGCGCTTATATTCAAAGGTGATGCCGGCCTGGGCAACCTTGCGTGCTTCCTGGCGAATTTTCTTGCGTTTGTCATAAGCGAGACTGGCCAGAAAGGCATCGAAATCGCCATAGCCGGCATTGCTCCAGTGAAACTGCACACTTTCGCGCACCATATAGCCCGATTCGCGCAGCACCGCCAGATCGCCCTGTTCAGGAAACAGTACGTGGATAGACGAAACCTGCAAGCGCCGGGCCACTTCAATTGCCGCCCGGGCGAGCACCTGTCTGGCCTGTAGATGGGGTGCAATCAGTCGCGGGCCGGTGACCGGTGAAAACGGGGCAGCACACAGCAGTTTGGGATAATACTCAAGGCCGTACTGGCTGAAGGCGCGGGCCCAGGCCATATCGAAGACGAATTCTCCCTGGGAATGGGTTTTGAGATACAACGGCATGAAACCGGCCGGTTGCCGGCGTTGATCATATAGAATCAGGTGACAGGATTGCCAGCCGGTTTCCTCGCTGGTGCAGCCGGTGTTTTCCATGGCACGTAAAAATGCCGGAGAGATAAACGGATTTCCGTCAGACCAGGCCTGCCAGTCAAAGTCCGGCAGATCGGCCAGCGAGTGCAGGAGTTCCACCTGCATGTTGTTTACGTCTTCAGATGACACTGCGTACCACCGTTTATTGCCACCACCACTTCAGACTCCTTGTATGACTACTACTGCATTCGATGCCGATAACAGGGTTGCGATTACCGCTGTTACCGGTTTTCTGGGTAGCGGAAAAACCCGCTATATCAACCAGTTGTTACAGCACCCCGGTATGGCCAACACAGTTGTGATCGTAAACGAAATCGGCCAGCTGGGGATAGACCAGGCAAATTGGTCGTTCGTGCAGCCTTCCACTATTCTACTAGAAGGCGGTTGCCTGTGCTGTCAGATGCAGGGCTCGATGAGTGCGACCTTGCAGCGCCTGTTTACCGATGCGCTGGCGCGGACCATTCCCCGCTTCAATCGCATCATTGTAGAAACCAGCGGTCTGGCAGATCCCTCTGCCTTGCGGTTTACGCTGCATAGCGATTTTTTTCTCAAGGAACGTTTTTTCTACAATGGCTGCATCTGTATCGTGGACGTGGTCAATGCCGATAAACAGAGCACTTATGTAGAATGGTCCCGGCAACTGGTTCAGGCAGATCTGGTCCTGTTGTCCAAAACAGAACGCGTTGCAGATGGTCTGGCGTCTGGCGTCATGCAGCATATATCGACCCTTACCGATGCATCGGCCATGACCATCCCTCAGTTTTTTGCGAATCCCGATCCGCTGGCCATGCTATGGCAATTACCCATATCGCCCAGGCCCGGCGCAGGATTGTTCAGCTTCCTGACGCAGCCGCCGGCCGTTGGGACGCAACAGCGCGATCTGGGGGGTGGTGCGGCGCAAGACTCAGCAGATCGGCGATGCCGGTCTGTGGCTTCGCTGCGACCGGCGCAGGCGCATTCCGCCATACGGATCGTAACGCTTGAGTTTACTCAGCCATTGCGGCGCAGCGTGTTCAATCAGGCGCTGGATGCGATGCTCGCCAGCTTGGGGGCTGCATTGATCAGGGCTAAGGCGCTGGTGCGTTTTGTTGATGATCCTGGCTTGTATCTTGTCAATATCGTACACGAGCAGCGATATCCCGCCCAACGGTTGGGGGCCGCGCAAGCGCAAGATCCGACTGCAATGGTGCTGTTTCTGGATGGCGCCATGGAACACACAAGATCGCCCCAGGCAGAGGACTTTTATCGCGGATAAGCGTCAGGGCCGATCGCGGCCTGCATTTAAAGCAGGTTGCAAACAAATCGCATATGCAATACCGCAAGCTTTGCACTGCCAGTGTCCGGGCAAAGCATGCGGTATCGTAGTGTCGCGCCAAGCGGCGCTTGTGCACGCTGACAGGCGGCCTGAGCATGCCTGAATGGTCCGATATCCTGCAGTTAATCACCATGCTGTTCAAACCCTCAGGCAACGCGACCATCAGCAAGCTTGACATCACGCATGTCACCGTCAGGAACGACGGTTCGATCGGCTGCGGTCAGTGACGCGTATCAGCGAACAGGACCGACCGGATCAAAGGTCGCTGTTGTGGCGCGACCAGAAGTCATTCACTTGCTTCTCAGCTTCTTCCTTGGTGCGACCATACTTTTCCTGCAGGATGCCGGCCAGTTTCTGGGCGCTGCCATTGACCTGGGCCACATCGTCATCAGTCAATTCTCCCCATGTCTGTTTTACAGAGCCTTTGACCTGTTCCCATTTACCGGCTGCAATATCTTTATTCATGCTTTGCTCCTGTTTCAGTGATTGAAAAAATCAGCGTTTAACACCCTGATCACTTGAGTCTTTAGCGTAGCATGCGCGATCAAACGCCAGCTGTCATGGATGTAACGCGCGGTAAAAGCCAGTGCCAGCCGCAGGCGAATCCAGGCAAAGCGACCATGCCCCTTGTGTTTTTTGCGCAAACCTGAAGACGCTTGGCGCACAACGGCGTGCCGCAGATTCCGGTGTTGTCTGCAGGCAGGCAAATGCGCCTGCATGAGAGGTGAATATAAATAGTTACAAGAATCCGCAATAATGCCTTGAGCACATGCCCGAAGACCATTTGCGCGTTTCATTTGCATCTTTCCCTTGCAGGTTTCACCCGCGGGCATTACATCGGCAATGCGTCATCGGGCCGCCCGTTTAATTGTCTGGTGACGAATCATTCGGGCGGGCAGCCGAGTTTTTGTGCAAGGTCAAGCATATCCCGCGCGACAACGTCCCAAGCCTGTTCGGGCACCAGATCTTTTGTTTGCTGATGACCATGCTCGGTAGGGCGGGGAATGAAGGCCGTGCGCATGCCGCAAAGGCGTGCTGCTGCAAGGTCGCTGTTGTGCGCTGCGACCATGCAAATTTGTTCAGGTGGCAGATCCAGAATCTCTGCGGTTCGTAAATAGGCTTGCGGTGCGGGCTTATACGCCTGAGCCGTTTCTGCGCCAAGAATCGCGTCCCACGGCAGACCGGCCCGTTTGGCCATATCCAGCATCAACCGGATATTGCCATTCGATAGCGGTGCAATAATATAGCGACGTTTGAGTCGGGTCAGTCCTGGCACAGAGTCGGGCCACGGATCCAGCCGATGCCAGGCCAGATTAAGCTCGGTCAGCGCCTGCGCAGGCAGATTGGCGACGGGTGTGTCAAATGCTGCCAGTGTTTTTTCCAGACTTTCCCGATGCAGTACATCCAGCCGAGTAAAGGGACGCCTGCCGCTGCGTACTTCTTCCATAGACGGGGAATAATGACCGCGCCAGGTATCGGCAAAAGCGGCGGCATCAATGGTGGTTATTGCATGTCTGCTGGCAAATTCAGATACTTCGCGGATCACGCCGCTGCGCCAGTCTACGACCGTTCCAAAAACATCAAACACGAGTGCGCGCAAATCCAGATCTATTGCGTCTGTCATATTTTATTTCCTTAGAGAGGGAGGGGCGGGCGCAAAATCCCGCGCAGAAAGTGCTGCATGTACATGATAACCAATGTATTGCACAGGTAAGCGCTCTGCTATCGAATGTCAATGAAACAATGGCCGGCAGCGCTGCCGGCCATCCGGCTTGGCGTGCGGCCAAAAAGCGCATGCGAGCGCGCGCAGGCACGCCCGCGGAAGACATGCAGCGGCGCTGATGCCACAAAGCCACTGTGATGATTAGATCCTGATTTTGCTGTGTAAATATACGCATCTTTCGGCATTTACGAATTTTTTGATCTGTTCCAAATCTCTAGAATATTTTTGCTGCCGCAAGAGCGAACCGGGCACCGAATGATCGGTTCGCTCGCATCCGCGTTGGCGCAAATATTGATTTAATCAGAGAGAAAATTTGTATGTGTAGACACAAGAATACGATACCGCACGCGACCTCAATAGCGCTTGTCTCCATGCTGGTGTTTGGCCAGCATGCCGGCGCAGAGCAGGCCGAACCACGCTATACTCAGCTCGGCCACGAAGCCAGGGCATTTGGGACAGGCGCGGCGGCGATCGGCTGGGGAGCAGAAGCGCGGGGAGATAACAGCATTGCCATCGGCGCCCGGGGAGACAGGATGGGTGTCGCGGGCACATCGGCTTCGAACGGCGGGATCGCCATAGGCGTTGGTTCTCAATCCCATAGCGCCGGCGACGTCAATTTTGGCTCGCGCAAGCTGTCAGGACTGCGTGATGGCATACGGGATGATGAAGCGGTCACCATGCGCCAGATGAAAGCGGCGCAAGCCTATACAGACTTGTCCAGAACCCAGGCGATTGCTGCGGCCAATGCATATAGCGATGCGGTCAAAAACGCAACCATTGCCCAGAGTAAACAGCAGCTGGAACAGATGATTGCAGCAGGGCGCGCCCAGCATGACGCAAAGCTGCTATCGCAGGCAAAATCGTACGCCGATCGAGAAAACCAGGTCACGCTGGAAAATGCGCATGTGTATAGCGATAAAGTAGGGCAGGCAGTGCTTTCCCGCGCGAACGCGTTTACAGAACTTCGCAGCCGTCAGGCCCAGGACAATGCAATTGAGCAGTCCAGGCAGTATACGGACCGGCGTATGGGCCAATTGCAATCGCAAATAAAAAAAATCCGCCGACAAGCCAATGCGGGTATTTCCGGCGCCATGGCAATGACCACCTTAACGCCACCGCCGGCAGGCGCGGACACCTCGTTTGGTATGGCGATGGCCACCTACAGGAGTCAGGTGGCACTGGCCTCTGGCGTCACCTTCAGGACGGGAAAAAACAGTAATCTACGCCTGAATACTTCATGGGATTCCGCTGGCGGCATCGGCGCTGCTGCAGGGTTCAATATGGCCTGGTAACCCCGGCACAGGGCATCGGTCATCGCCCAGCCCATTTGTGATTGGCTGGTGATTCCCGTCATCGATGATCCGGGCGCCAGCGCCGGAAGGCCTCGCTGCCGGCGACAAGGTCATGGCCCGCAGAGCGGTTCAATCGGATGACGCCCTGCGGGCATTTTCTCTGATGGGAAGGCTCAATAGTGGCTTTTTCACCAATACGTTGGCAATTGTATATAAGTGAAATCAAATTTACATTTATGATATCCATAGCCGCAGCTTCGTCGCTAATATGAACGTATTTAACCCATGGGGAATCCAAAATGAAAAAAATGATTGTATTTCTTGGTCTTTCTGTCGTTTTCCTGGCGGGCTGTACAGCCCGTGGACCTTCTGTTTCCGTCGATCCAGGCGGGATTTATCCATATGGCTATGATGGCGGTGGTCATTATCGCGGCGGTGGCGGTGGCCGCTTCTGCCCACCCGGACAAGCCAAGAAAGGCAACTGCTAAATAGCGACTGCCTCGTCGTGCATCAGGCCCGTGTTGCAACACGGGCTTTTTTCAACTTTCTCCCGTGAATGGGATCTGCGCGCGTCCGATCTGAAATAATAATAAATGATGACATTTGGCATCAGATGCAAGGCAGGTGCGATATCGGTATTTGAGCAATCCATCAACTCGCCTGGCCGTGAATATTGTCTGGCATTCAGTCCGGAAAAAACGGTCTGGACTGCAAAAAGCGATTCAGATAGTGGTCAGTATAAGGAGATTGGCATGATAAACGATACGTCCTCCAAATCCTATGGCGTGCCCAGGTTATGGGATGGTTATGGCTTTCCATTTGTTTTTATTCCTGTTCTGGTTTGCGCCTGTGCAGTGTTGCTGCTTTTGGAGCCGCTTTTTACCTGAATGTGCTTGCGTTTGATACGTCAATGGCGTGCCAATGCGGACAGCCCACATTTTTGCTTCCCAGTCCTCAACCATTTAGCATGATCTCGCCGGTCAATCGGCACGGTCAAGCAGGCGCTCGATATCACGAAATACTGCCCGCCATTCCTGTGGCGATAAATCAAAGAAGTTGAAACTGCGAAGCAGGAAGGCGCCTTCATTGGCGATAAAGGCCAGGCGCGCATTGCGTCCCTGTTCTGTGGAAAAATCCAGCCCCTGTAATTGTCTGGCGTACCAGGCGCGCGTCTCGGTCAACTGGTCGGAGTTCGGAATCAGTCCGGCAAGCATGGCGGCAAACCGCGACTCATCCTGCACATCGGCTTCCCGGGTTACTTTAATATGGGCGCGCACATGGGCAAGCGGGTCGGTTTCGCCGTTTGCGGCCAGCGCAACCTCAGCGTCGAAACGGTCGCTCCAGCGCATGATCATTGCCTGGATCAGGCCCTCTTTATTACCGAAACAATACTGCACGCCGCCTTTGGTAATGTTCGCGGCCCTGGCCAGCGCATCCATCGTTAACCCGGCAACACCCTGTTGCGCAACAATTGTCTCCGCTATATCCAGCAGCTTTTCACGATCAATTGAGCGGGGCCTGCCCGCCGTTTGTGGTTTGTTCTGTTTCATATCAATAATTACTTTCCATACGTATGGATTTATATTATAGTACATCCCTTGCTTCCCACAAGGAATACATTGACACCATACAGGGCAACATATCGATCGGCATTGCACCCCTGTTGATGCTGTCCGACAGGTAGCTCGCAACGCGTCGGGCCTTCATTCCCGGCCTGTGGTGCGAACGGATTATTATCATGACCGCAAACTTCAACCCTTCACATAACCGGTGGCTGGTATTGGCTATCGTTTCCAGCGCGCTGTTTCTCATTGTCATTGATTTGACGGTGCTCTACACGGCTTTGCCCCGCTTAACCCATGACTTGCGGGCCAGTGCGTCACAAAAGTTGTGGATCATTAACGCCTATCCATTGGTGGTTGCAGGGCTTCTGCCCGGTCTGGGCACACTGGGTGACCGTTTGGGACACAAGCAGCTTTTTCTTGGCGGCTTGCTGGTGTTCGGGATGGCATCGGTCGTTGCTGCTTTCGCGCCTGGCGCCGACGTGCTGATTGGCAGCCGTGTTTTGCTGGCGGTGGGCGCTGCCATGATGATGCCGGCAACATTGTCCATTATTCGTCTGACCTTTGACGATGAAAAGGAGCGCGCCTTTGCTATCGGTATCTGGGCAGCCGTCGCGTCAGGCGGCGCCGCGTTCGGGCCGGTCGTTGGCGGCGTTTTGCTGGCGTTTTTCTGGTGGGGCTCGGTCTTTTTGATCAATGTTCCGGTGGTCCTGGTCGCTGTTGTGGTAGGCGCGCGCGTTCTGGAAAAACGACCCGGCAACAGGGCGCGAGAATGGGATTTGATCGGTTCCGGACAAATTATGGTGGCCTTGATATGCCTGACTTATGCCATCAAGGAGCTGGGCAAGCCGCAAGTAGATTTGATTGCATTCGTCATCACGCTGTTGGTGGGCGCGTGCGCGCTGACCCTTTTTGTCCGTCGGCAAAAACGTAGCGCAGCGCCCTTGATTGATCTTGATTTGTTTCGCAATAAACAGTTTCTGCTTGGCGTTATCGCCGCATCCGTGATGTCAGCGACCCTCATCGGGTTCGAGCTGGTCTTTAGCCAGCGATTGCAACTGGTCAGCGGCTACTCGCCATTGCAAGCCGGCTTGCTCATCTTGCCTATTCCACTAGCCGCCTTTTTTGCCGGGCCGTTAATGGGATCGTTGCAGCCAAAGCTGGGCGCCGCTCGCCTGCTATGGCTTTCGCTGATGATGGCGGGCGTGGGTTCGCTCTGGTATTTGTTTATATTTGATGGCGCCATACTCTGGTGGTCAGTGGCGCTTGCGGTCTTTGGGTTTGGTGCCGGCGCAGCCATTACCGGCGCATCGACGGCCATTATCAATAATGCTCCCGCCAGCCGGGCGGGAATGGCCGCTTCAATAGAGGAGGTGGCCTATGAACTGGGTGGGGCCATGGGGGTGACTATCTTCGGCAGTATCATGTCTGTGATTTACACGATGAAATTGGCGCTGCCTGCCGAATTTACGCTGCCAGACATTGTGCGGGATAGTCTGGATCAGGCGCATTTGGTTGCAGAGCAACTGCCGCCCGAGCAGAGGGAGCGATTATTGTCGGTCGCCTTTGCTTCGTTTGACTACGCCTTTATCGGTGTGGTGATTGTCGTTACTGCTATGCTGTTCATGACCGCCGGCATTATTTATTTTATGAATTTGCGTTCGGCCGGCGCCGTTAGCGCCGGTGTGGGCGCCGGACACTAACCGCAAATGAAAGTGCAGCATCGTATGGCATGCGCTTGCACAAAAAACGCTGAAAAATTGGGTGTGCGGCGGTTGGCAGCGGCGCAGGCGTTCAGCTCGCGCGGCTGTCGCCCGTGCCCCCTATATGTTGGGGCTGTAACAATCGGCCCAGCAGTTGGGGGTTTCGTACAGCCTGACGTGTGTTAGCTTCAGGCGATCCCCGTACTGCGCCTGATAAGCGGCGGCCAGCGTATCGAATGCGATCTGGACCAGGTTTTCGGCGGTCGGAATGCGATCCAGCACAACCGTTTTGTGATCGGCCAGCGAATCCAGAAAGTTGCGTACTGCGGTATCCCCGCTATAGACCAGGAACGCATGGTCCCAAACGTCGACGATCAGCGCTTTGGCGATAGCCTTGACATCGGAAAAATCCAGCACCATGCCTTGGTCAGGGGCGCCGTTGACCATTGAAACCGGGCCCGAGAGCGTGATTTCAAGCGTGTAGCGGTGGCCATGCATGTTGCGGCATTGGCTTTGGTGATCGGGAATACGGTGGCCAGCATCAAAGTGCAGCGCACGAGTCACGGTAATCATGGAATGCCTATATATTTATGAGTTTGCACGCTCAGGCGCCATTTGGGATGATCCATGCAGTATTGCACCGCATGTTCAGTGGCGGCCAGACGATCCGGCCCATCCATGGGCTGCAGGAAAAAATGCGAAAAATCCAGGGTCTCAAATCGCTCGGGCGGGGCATCGGACTGCAGAAAGACAAGTTT